>JAEZAA010000123.1 GCA_023430625.1 Pseudomonadota bacterium | reverse complement strand
TTCCTGAGCTTCCTGAGCTTCCTGAGCTTCCTGAGCTTCCTGAGCCCAAGTAGGCGCAATTCCAATAAGTGTTAGTAATGCCAAGATCAGGTACGTGAACAGCTTGACGCGCATGCGTTACTCCTCGTCTGCAAACCAGCCTCCAATGCGGGACGACTGACGCTTGGGTCGCGATCATAAAGGAAGATCGGACCAAGTGGGGCCAAAGAAAGCGGACATTTTGCCACGACAGTGCCGCCGGATGCCAAGTCTTGGTACGAGGCCTGTGCGGCAATAGGAATAATTGAGGGGGCTGAATCTAAGCCTGGAGCGGGAGAGCGGCGGTCAGCTCCTGCCGACCGCCCATGACGGACGCTGGGTCGCTAGCAGGACTCTTTGGCAATTTTCTCGAAGGTATCCCGTCTTTCCAGGATTTCTTCCGGCGTCAGATAGCGTATCGCCCCATTTTCTTCCGTCCGGAGTCGGGCATTATTTTTGATGGTCTCCAGATTTTGCCGCGCCTGTTGGCAACGCTCCTGTTTGGCCTGCTGTTCTTGCGCGGTTTCTTCTTTTTGCCGTTGCGCCAGGCCTTGAATCTCTTTCTGACGCTCCAGATCCTTCACGGCAGAATCGAGCGAATCCGTGGAAGACGCGGTAGATGCGCCGCCGCGACTGGTCTTGATATTCAGTCGTTCTGCCTCGTGGACTGCCGGGGCCTGGTCGGTATAGTGCACAACGCCATGCTCATCGACCCATTTGTATACATTTCCCGCGAGGACGGTGGCGCAGGGAACGGCCAATAGGATGGAAAGCAACAGCGGACGTGGTGTCTTCATGATGTCCTGATTCCTCGAGTCGGGCACAAGGGGTTGGGCGGTTGCCGGGATCCCAAACACAGGGAGCGGGCGGCCTTGGATCTCCCGCGTGAAAAAGCCGGTCACGGTTTAAGACTAGTAGAATTTCTGTTGACACTGCAATGAAGGCTGTCAAAATTGTTGATTGCCTACGCAATATCAAGGGAGCCGCTGCTGGCAACCCCGAGCAGCACTCTTCTTGGAGTTAACCACACATATCTGCATTTGCAAGCTGCTGACGTCACAACACGTCACAGATGGATTGTCCGGCGCGCTACCGTGCTTCGGGCAAGTCTAAAGAGATGACCTCTCGCGATGACTTAAGGCTGGTGTGGCAAGTCTTCCCGGATGATGCGTCCGGGCGGGACTATTTGGTTGTCCGAAAAATCCTTACGTGCGCAAGCGCGCAAGCTACGCGATAGAGAGGAAGCTGAACCGTGGAGTTACTATCAGGCGCAGACATGATCGTCCGATTCTTGCAGGATGAGGGCGTCGAATACATCTACGGCTACCCCGGTGGTGCCGCACTTCATATTTACGATGCGCTATTTCGCCAGGACAAGGTCAAGCACGTCCTGGTGCGTCATGAGCAAGCCGCAACTCATATGGCCGACGGCTATGCCCGCGCCACTGGCAAGGCAGGCGTCGTGCTCGTCACGTCCGGCCCGGGCGCGACCAATGCGGTGACCGGTATTGCCACGGCATTTATGGACTCCATCCCGATGGTGGTGTTGTGCGGGCAGGTCCCGACCACCCTGATCGGTGAAGATGCCTTCCAGGAAACCGACATGATGGGCGTCTCGCGCCCGATCGTGAAACATAACTTCAGCGTGCGTGATCCGCAGAAAATCCCGGAAGTGCTGAAGATGGCCTTTTATCTGGCCGAGACTGGCCGGCCGGGACCGGTGGTCGTCGATATCCCCAAGGATATGACGTCGCCCAATGAGCGCTACGAGTACATCTATCCCAAGAAAGTGAAGATGCGCTCGTACAATCCGCCCGTGCGTGGTCATGCCGGTCAGATCAAGAAGGCTGTGGATATGATGCTGGCTGCCAAGCGGCCGATCATCTATGCCGGTGGCGGTGTCATTTTGGGGCATGCATCGGATGAGCTGACCGAGATGACCCGACTGCTGGGCTTCCCCATTACCAATACCCTGATGGGTATCGGCTGTTACCCGGCGAATGACAAGCAGCACCTGGGTTGGCTGGGTATGCACGGTACCTACGAAGCCAATATGGCCATGCATCACAGTGATCTGATCATTGCCATTGGTGCGCGCTTCGATGACCGGGTGACCAATGCGACGGATAAGTTCTGTCCGGGTGCCAAGATCATCCATGTGGACATTGATCCGGCCTCTATTTCCAAGACCATTGAGGCGGACGTGCCGATTGTGGGTCCGGTGGACTCAGTCCTCAAGGATATGCTGGCGCTGATTCGCGAAGCCAAACGCAAACCTGAGCAGGAAGGTCTGGCAGCCTGGTGGAGGCAGATCGACGAGTGGCGCAAGGTGCATGGCATGCGCTATGCCGTTGAACCCAACGGACCGATCAAGCCGCAGGAAGTCATTGAGGCGCTGCACAAGGTCACGGGCGGCAATGCCTATGTGACGACCGACGTCGGTCAGCACCAGATGTTCACGGCGCAGTATTACAAGTTCAACAAGCCGAACCGCTGGATCAACTCGGGCGGCCTGGGCACCATGGGTTTTGGTTTGCCGGCGGCGATGGGCGTGAAGCTTAACTTCCCTGATGATGACGTCGTCTGCGTCACGGGGGAGGGCAGTATCCAGATGAATATCCAGGAGCTGTCGACCTGTAAGCAATACAATCTGCCGGTGAAGATTCTTAATCTGAACAACCAGTCCCTGGGCATGGTAAGGCAGTGGCAGGATATGAACTACGAGGCGCGTCACTCGCAGTCCTACATGGAGTCCTTGCCGGATTTCATGAAGCTGGTTGAAGCATACGGCCACGTAGGTATTACCGTACGCAAGCGTGAAGAGTTGGTGCCGGCTCTGGAAAAAGCCTTCGCCATGAAAGATCGACTGGTGTTTCTGGATGTGTATGTGGACCCCGCCGAGCATGTGTATCCGATGCAGGTGGCGCGTGGCTCCATGAAAGATATGTGGTTGAGCAAAACGGAGAGGGTTTAAGCAGCATGCGCCGTATTATTTCTGTCTTGCTTGAGAACGAACCGGGCGCCCTCTCGCGGGTTGTTGGTCTTTTTTCCCAGCGCAATTACAACATTGAAACCCTGACGGTCGCACCGACCGAAGAGCCGACATTGTCGCGCCTGACGGTGACCACGGTCGGCTCGGATCGGGTTATCGAGCAAATCACCAAGCAGCTCAACAAGCTGATTGAGGTGGTGAAGCTCGTTGACCTGACGGAAGGTGCTCATATCGAGCGTGAGCTGATGTTGATCAAGGTGAAAGCGGTTGGATCGCAGCGCGCCGAGATCAAGCGTACCGTTGATATCTTTCGAGGCCAGATCGTGGATGTGAGTCCCACGGTCTATACGGTTCAGTTGACCGGTAGCAGTGATAAACTGGATGCCTTTATTCAGGCAATCGGCAAGAGCTGCATTCTCGAAGTGGTACGTTCCGGAGTCTCCGGTATTGCCCGGGGTGAGAAAGTCCTGAGTCTGTGATCGTCTGGACACACACTCTTTGTTCATATGTGCCGTTCAAGGCGGCGTCAGATTAAATAGGGGAACAACATGCAAGTTTATTACGACAAAGACTGCGATCTGTCCATTATCCAGGGCAAGAAGGTGGCGATCATCGGTTACGGCTCCCAGGGGCATGCCCATGCGTGCAACCTGAAGGATTCCGGCGTGGATGTGACGGTTGGCCTGCGCCCCGGTTCTTCCTCCATTGCCAAGGCGGAAGCTCATGGTCTGAAGGTGACTGACGTTCCTTCTGCCGTTGCCGCTGCGGATCTGGTCATGATCCTGACTCCGGACGAGTTTCAGTCTCAGTTGTACAAAGCGGAAATCGAGCCGAACTTGAAGCAGGGTGCCACCCTGGCGTTTGCGCATGGTTTTGCGATCCACTACAACCAAATCGTTCCGCGCAAGGACCTGGACGTGATCATGATCGCGCCCAAGGCGCCAGGTCACACGGTTCGCACTGAGTTTGTGAAAGGCGGCGGTATTCCCGACCTGATCGCGGTTTTCCAGGATGCGTCCGGCAATGCCAAAAACGTTGCTCTGTCCTACGCCAGCGGTGTGGGTGGCGGTCGTACTGGTATCATCGAAACCACTTTCAAGGATGAGACCGAAACGGACCTGTTCGGCGAGCAGGCTGTTCTCTGTGGCGGTGCTGTCGAGCTGGTCAAAGCTGGTTTCGAGACCTTGGTGGAGGCAGGTTATGCGCCGGAGATGGCTTACTTCGAGTGTCTGCACGAACTGAAATTGATCGTCGACCTGATGTACGAAGGCGGCATCGCGAACATGAACTACTCGATCTCCAACAATGCCGAGTATGGCGAGTATGTGACCGGCCCTGAGGTGATCAACGAGCAGTCCCGTGCGGCTATGCGTAATGCCCTGAAGCGCATTCAGAGCGGCGAGTACGCTAAGATGTTCATTGCTGAAGGTGCTCACAACTATCCGTCCATGACCGCTGCGCGTCGTAATAATGCTGCGCATGGCATCGAGCAGGTAGGTGAAAAGCTGCGAGCGATGATGCCGTGGATCTCTGCGAATAAGATCGTCGACAAGAGCCGTAACTAACGGATAGCGATCTCGATAACGCGGCCTACGGGCCGCGTTTTTGTATATGCGCTATGTGTTTCCCGGGCGTAGCTGGTTTAGTATTGCGAACATGTGCCAGGGGTGCGAGTGCACCTCAGACTTCGTATGACGTTCAATGATGGAAGGTGATTTTCATGGTGTCAGAAGAGAATAAGCCGTCTTCTTCCTCGTCTCAGCATGTCGGTCTCAGTAGTGAATTTACTGCGGCAGAAGTGATCGAAGAGGAGGTGGTAGGTGGGACCAAGGTCCGTCACAAAGGGGTTTATCTCCTGCCGAATCTCTTCACGACCGCATCGCTGTTCTCGGGATTCTATGCCATTGTCGCAGCTATGAACGGGCTGTTCGACAATGCGGCTATCGCAATCTTTGTGTCCATGGTGTTGGATGGGCTGGATGGGCGGGTTGCGCGGCTCACCAATACACAAAGCCGATTTGGCGAGGAGTACGATAGTCTGGCGGATATGGTGGCATTCGGGGTTGCTCCGGCTCTAGTCGCATTCACCTGGATTCTCAGTACGCTTGGCAAATTTGGCTGGATTGCCGCCTTTATCTATGTGGCAGGCGCTGCGTTGCGCTTAGCGCGCTTCAACACGCAAATCGGTTCTGTGGATAAGCGTTACTTCGTCGGCTTGCCTAGTCCTTCGGCTGCTGCAGTGGTTGCAGGAACGGTGTGGTCGCTGCATGTGCTGGATCAGAGCCCTGTTCTGGCGGTGCTGGCGGCGCTGGTGGTTGCAGCGGCGGGTATCCTGATGGTGAGCAATGTGCGTTATCACAGCTTCAAGGATCTCGACTTGAAAGGGCGTGTGCCGTTTGTCGCGATTCTGATCGTGGTTCTGGTCTTCGCTGTTATTTCCTTGGCGCCAGCACATATTCTTCTCGCCATTTTTCTTGTCTATATTGTGTCGGGCCCCGTGATGGCACTGGTGCGCCAGAATCGGAAAAATAAGCGGCGCTCGCAGTCGACCGAAAGTTAAGGTCATCACTGTTTGTGTGAGCTGGAAAACGCGCTCTTTCCAGCTCGAATTATGTTCGGTCTGCATTAAAAATGGCCAATTTGATCGCCAAATAATCTGCTAAAAAAAGATTTATAAGATTTCGGCGAAAGCCTATTGCATCACATTCTGAGATCCATATAATGGCGGCTCCTTCGGTGATGAGCCAAGCGGCAAATCAGGAAGGGAAAGGAAGTAAAAGAAAGTGGTTGACAAGGAAGTGAAGCGGTGTAGAATACGCCGCCTCGATTGAGAGAAGTCTGAATCGAAACGCTCTTTAACAAGCAGGTCAAGCAATTTGTGTGGGTGCTGACTGGGATGACTTAAG
>JAEZAA010000169.1 GCA_023430625.1 Pseudomonadota bacterium | reverse complement strand
CACGCAGACCTTGAGTGAGCGCCTCCACTGCTGGGGGCCGGATGCCGGCTCTCAAGCCTGCGGCGATGTGGGGCCGGGGCGTATGCAGGAACCGGCCCAGCTCTGCGACGCGGTCATCCGCCTGTTTGCCCCGCGCACCTTGCTCATGGGACGCCGGGTCGTGTTGACCGCTGGCCCGACCCGGGAAGGTCTGGATCCAGTCCGCTTCATCACCAACCACAGCTCCGGCAAGATGGGCTACGCGCTGGCAGCGGCGTTGCGCCAGCTGGGGGCTGACGTCACCCTGATCAGCGGCCCGGTTAACCTGGCGGCACCGGCCGGTGTGCAGCGGGTATCGGTGACCAGTGCCCTGGAGATGCTGGCGGCCGTGGAGCAGCAGGTGGCGGGCGCGGATATTTTTGTCGCCACCGCGGCGGTTGCCGATTACCGGCCGCTGCAACAGGCGACGCAGAAGATCAAGAAATCCACGGATACCCTGAGTCTGGAGCTGGTCAAGAACCCGGACATCGTGGCCACCGTTGCCCGCCGTGCGGACAAACCCTTCACGGTGGGTTTTGCCGCGGAAACCCAGGATGTGGCCCAGTACGCCGCCGCCAAGCTGAAGGCCAAGGGCCTGGACCTGATCGTGGCCAATGACGTCTCGCGCAGCGATATCGGCTTCAATGCCGATGACAATGCGGTGACGCTGTTGTGGCCCGATGGCCGGGAGGATCTGGAGAAAATGCCCAAAGAGCGGCTGGCCGGCGTCCTGGCGGAGCGAATTGCCGCGCTTTTTCTGAAAGCCAACCCATAGTCGGTCAGACAACGACAACCATCACCGAGGATGAAATCCACTATGTCCGCATCGGATCCGAACATTGAGTCCGCCCCGGCCGCCCGTCGCGTGCAGGTCCAGATTCTCGACTCGCGCATCGGGACTGAGTTTCCACTGCCGAATTACGCCACGCCCGGTTCCGCCGGGCTTGATCTGCGTGCGTGCCTGGACGAGCCCTGGACCCTGGAGCCGGGTCAGACCCGGCTGATTCCGACCGGGATTGCGATTCATCTGGACGATCCCGGCTTGGCCGCCATGATCCTGCCGCGCTCGGGGCTGGGCCACAAGCACGGTGTGGTGCTGGGAAACCTGGTGGGCCTGATCGACTCCGACTATCAAGGTCAGCTGATGGTGTCCTGCTGGAATCGTGGGCAGGAAACCTTTGTGATCAATCCCGGTGAGCGGATCGCGCAGATGGTGATTGTGCCCGTGATTCAGGCCCAGTTCGAGGTGGTCGAGAGTTTCAGCGCCAGTGAGCGCGGACAAGGTGGCTTCGGTTCCACGGGACGCCAATAATCGCTTTGCGGCCGGTCTGCAACCACGAGGCCGCAGGGTGCGGCGAGTTGAACTATACTGCCAAAAACTCCATTCCTCCCGATGTCTCACAGCACCACGCGAGCTGTGCTGGGGAGGGCTCGTGATCATCACTTGGAAGCCGGCATGAAGTTTGGGAATTCGACGACATCTCCGGGCGCAAAGGCGTCGCCTGCCAGCGGACGGGGGAGCAAGCCCCGCAAACTGACCAATCCCTCGCTCTTTCTCCTGCTGGCGCTGGCCGGTGGCCTGCTGGGCTTGGGCGCGGGCGCCTACCTGATGCTGCAGGAAGTGACCTCGCCTGCCTTGAACGATGCCCGGCAGAAGCAGTTGCAGACCCAGGCCCGCAGTGCGGCGGCCCTGGTTTCGCACACCATGGCGCGGGTAGGGCAAGAGGTCGAGCGGGTCGCCAGTCTGCCCATGGTGAGTGAGGCGCTGCGGGACGCCGGCCAGCGGGATGCGCTGGAACAAACCCTGACGGCGTATTTTCCCCATGCCACGGAAGCCTATCTGATTCCCCAGGGCGCGGCCGATGCAGGCGTGGCCACGCCTGCGTCTCTGAGTTTTGCCGCGCTGGATCTGGTGCGTCGAGCCGAGACTGGCACACCGCAACCCCCCGAGGCGTTTCTGCGCGACGAGCACTGGTTTGTCCAGAAGGCCCTGGCTGTTCGGGATTCCCAAACCCAGGAAATCCTGGGTAGTCTGTTGGTCGTTTTCGAACAGAAGCTGCTCACGGATGCCCTGGCTGCCGTGCAGGCGCCGGGCGGCCTGACCCTGTTGCAGCAGGTCAGCAACTTGAACCGGCCCATTGCCCAGCAGGGCGCGGGTTCGGATGAGGAAAGCCTGGAAGTTCCCACTGGGGTGCCCAATTGGTCGCTACGTTATCAGGCGGCACCCGGCACTCAGACGGAGATTAACGAAAGCAGCGCCTGGCTGGCGCTGGCCGTGGCGGCGCTGATTCTGCTGACGACCGTGTCCCTGGCGTTTGTCGTATTGATGCGCTGGTTGCGTCAGGATGTCATGGCCTTGTCGGCCTATGCCCAGAGTCTGATGCTGGGTGAGCGTCCGGCCGAGCCGGCACAACGCCTGAACGTCGGGCAGCCGTTGGTGACCGCGATGGCTCATTATTTGGGCAAGCCCGTCAAACGGGGTCAGCCGACCGTGGCGCAGGCCCTGAATAGCTCTGCGGGTGTGCCGGAGGTGGCATCCGAGCAGCCAGATCTGTCCGCGCCCCTGTTCCAGAGCAACGATGCGCTGGATATCAGCCTGCTGGATTCCGATGAAGACCTGCTTGGGCTGGGCTCTTCCGCGACGCCAACGGCGCCGTCTGCCGCAACCAGCCCTGCAATTGCCGAATCCGTTGCCGCGAGCGGCTCCGATTCCCGTATACCCGCCGAAATTTTCCGCGCCTATGACATTCGCGGCATTGTCGGCAGTACCCTGACCGAGGAGACGGTCTACCTGATCGGTCGCGGACTCGGGAGCGAGGCTGGCGAGCGGGGCTTTCGCAGCCTCTGTGTTGGCTACGATGGGCGCGAATCCAGCCCGGCGCTGGCGGCGGCCCTGAGCCGTGGCATCCAGGAAGCGGGGATCGACGTCATTCATATCGGCATGGTGCCGACGCCGGTTCTGTACTTCGCCACTCACCACCTGGGAACCGGGTCGGGCGTGATGGTGACCGGCAGCCACAACCCCGCCAACTACAATGGCCTGAAAATGATGCTGGGGGGCGAGACCCTGGCGCAGGACGATATCCAGGCACTGCATCGCCGCATCCGCGAGGGTCATTTCCTCAATGGACAGGGGCAGGCCAGCGAAGTCGACGTGCGGCGCGACTATCTGGAAACCATCGTCGGCGACATCGCCGTGGCCACGCCGCTGAAGGTGGTGGTGGATGCGGGCAATGGCGTTGCCGGCGAGCTTGGCCCGCTGTTGCTGCAGGAGCTCGGTTGTGAAGTGGTGCCGATTTACTGTGACATCGACGGCCGCTTCCCCAACCATCATCCGGATCCCGGCAAGCCGGAAAACCTGCGCGATCTCATCGCCCGGGTACAGGCAGAGGGGGCAGATCTTGGTATTGCGTTCGACGGCGATGGCGACCGTATCGGCGTGGTGACCAACACCGGCAAGATCATCTGGCCCGACCGTCTGCTCATGCTGTTTGCCAAGGATGTGGTATCCCGCAATCCGGGCGCCGATGTGATTTTCGATGTGAAATGTACCCGCCGCCTCAATGCCGTGATCAGCGGCTATGGCGGCCGTCCGGTGATGTGGAAGACCGGCCATTCCCTGATCAAGGCCAAGATGCGGGAAACCGGCGCCTTGCTGGCCGGCGAGATGAGCGGCCATATCTTCTTCAAGGAGCGTTGGTACGGCTTTGACGACGGTCTCTACAGCGCGGCCCGCCTGCTGGAAATCCTGGGCATCGACGACCGCAACTGCGACGAGATTTTCGCGGCACTGCCGGAAGATCTGAGTACGCCCGAGCTGAACGTCGAGGTGACCGAGGACAGCAAGTTCAAGATCATGGAACGGCTGGCGCGCAGCGGTAAGTTCGGCGACGGCAACCTGTCGACGATCGATGGCATCCGGGTCGATTATGCCCATGGCTGGGGCCTGTGCCGTGCCTCCAACACCACGCCGGCGCTGGTGCTGCGGTTCGAGGCGGAAACGCCGGAGGCGCTGGCGCAAATCCAGGACACCTTCCGCGAACAGCTGCTGGCGGTGGACGACAGTCTGGCGTTGCCGTTCTAGGGCGGCATCCTGGTAATCCACAGCCCCGCACCACTAGCATCCAGCCAGCAGATGCGCGATTATGACGGCCCGTTTTACGGGCCGTTTTCGTTGGGTTCTTTATATTGTCTGGCTAATGCCGTTACCGGATGCAGCCACTGTCCAATTTCAGGAATCACATCGTCCGACTTCAGGAATCACATCAGATGTTAGATCGCGACTCAGCCATGCAGGTGGCGTCGGTGCTCAGCAAGGCGCTGCCTTATATCCAGCGCTTTACCGGCAAGACGCTGGTCATCAAGTACGGCGGTAATGCCATGATCGACGAGGAGCTCAAGAACAGCTTCGCGCGCGACATGGTGATGATGAAGCTGGTGGGCATCAACCCGATCATCGTGCATGGCGGCGGTCCGCAAATCGGCGACCTGCTGAGCCGGCTCAACATCAACTCCCAATTCGTCGATGGCATGCGGGTTACCGACAGCGCGACCATGGACGTGGTGCAGATGGTATTGGGCGGATTGGTCAACAAGGACATCGTCTCGCTCATCAATCGCAATGGCGGGCGTGCCATCGGCCTGACCGGCAAAGACGCTGACCTGATCCGGGCGCGCAAGCTGACGCGCCGGGCAAAACCGGAAGACCCGGCTGCGGGTGCGGTCGATTATGGCCACGTGGGCGAAGTCGAATCGGTGAACGTCGACGTCATCAACATGCTGACCCAAAGCGACGTCATTCCCGTGATTGCACCCATCGGCGTCGGCAAGGACGGTCTGTCCTATAACATCAACGCTGATCTGGTCGCAGGCAAGGTGGCGGAAGCGGTGAAGGCCGAGAAGCTCATCCTACTCACCAACATTTCAGGACTGATGGACAAGCAAGGCCAGGTCCTCACCGGCCTGACGACCGCACAGGTGAACGACCTGATTGCCGACGGTACCATCTATGGCGGCATGCTGCCCAAGATCGGCTGCGCCCTGAGCGCGGTGGAAAACGGCGTGACCAGCGCCCACATCATCGACGGCCGGGTCGCCCATGCCACCTTGCTGGAAATTTTCACCGATGAGGGCGTGGGTACGCTGATTACCCAGCGCCGCTAAGTTCTATCCGGGGTCTCAGAGGGCAGGCGCTGCCATGCTCTCTGAGGCTAGGCATGAATAGCGCGAGTCCGACGGGTTTGAGCCCTCAGTGAATGGAGGGGAACTCGCTGGCAAACTTCTCGATCCATTCGCTGGCGGCTTCCTCGCCCGAGAGCCGGCGGCCTTCGGTCCGCTCCACATGGCGCTTGTATTGCTCGATGTGGCACACCTGCTCAACCATCCTCACCTTATAGGCGTCACTCCACTCCAGGAAGCGCACGCCGATCTCGAACTGCGAGCCGTGTTGCTCGCACCAGACCACTTGGGCGTTGACCTTTAGCTGCGGCTCGATAAAGGGAATGCGCACCTGCAGAATGGCACCCGGCGAAAAACGCCGGTCCTGGATAAACGCCAGGCCACCCTCGCTGATGTTGGACAGGCGGGGCTGGATCGAGCCTTGGTCGGATGAAAGGGACACTTCGATAGGGATATCCGTTGGGTGACGAATGAATTCGCGCGCCTGCTTTGCCATGGTGTGTCGGGGCATCTCCAGTCCTCGGTGAGCGCCTGTGCCGTCACCTTCCTTCTGCCACGGTCGGTCTGGATCTGGTTTTGACCGGGGCCTCGGGTCCGAGCGACGGCCAGCTCCTTGCGTAAGGGATTTATTATAGAGAAGAGGATTTCGCCGCGAACAAGGGCCAAGGCGAATAGTCCGGGACGACCCGCCGTGTGCGGGACCGCAACTGATGCTAGATTTAGGACGGCGTCTTTCGTTTTTCACGGGCGCAACGGCTTATGCGCAAACGGTTGTTGACACCGGTTGCGTCGATTCCCTGACTCTTCGGTACACTGGCATGAAGAAAGCGTTTTCTGTCCTGGCCTTCACGGCGTTGGCTGCTTATGGTGGCTTCAAGGGATTCGTTTGGTACCAGACGTCCCAGGCTCTCGATGAGCTGAAGCTGGCACTGGCCCCTCATGGTGCGCTGGAATACGGCTGGATCGGATCCTCCCTGACCGGAGAGATCAGCGTGGACGACGTGCGTCTCACGCCATTTCTGCTCAAGGACACCCTGAATATTGACCGGGTGGTGGTCAAGACGTCGGATGCGGGCGAGCTCCTGTCCCTGCTGGGCAACCTGCAGGCGGGGCAGGTGCCTGACAGCCTGGAATGGCGGGTGGAGGGGCTGCGGTTGGGATTGTCGTCGCCAGCGCTGGAACGCTGGGTAGCGGATCCCATCAGCCAGGCGTTTAGCAAAGTGGCCTGTGGCAAGGAGCAGACGCTGGGGCCTGCGGCATGGCAGGCCATGGGTTATCAGCAACTGGTGTCGGATCTGAAGTTCAAGTACCGACTGGATCCGGCAGCCCAGACGCTGACATTGAACCTGCGGGGCGAAACGCAAGAAATGTCGAGCGGTGAGCTGATGCTGACTCTCAAGTTGAAGCAGCCCGGCATCCCGTTTGGCGGCGAGCTGGCCGCGCAGCCGCCGCAACTGGAATACGCCCGCCTAAGCTATGAGGACAATGCCTATATGAGCCGGGTGGCGCGCTACTGTCGCGGTATCAGTGGGCTGGAGCAGACCGCGTATGTCGAGCAGTCGGTGAAGGAGTGGGAACAGTCCCTGGCCGACTTGGGATTGCGCATCAACAGCGACTTCCGCCAAGCGTATCGCCTGTGGCTGAGCGGCGGCAAGCGCCTGTTGATCGAGCTCGACCCGCAGCAGGAAGTAGATTATGGCCTGCTGCCCTTTATCAAGCCGGCGGACGCCTTGGAGATGCTGGGCGCACACTTGCGCGTGGGCGAGTATGCCGTGCATGACATGGCCATCCAGTGGGAGGCGGAAACCCTGCTGGCGGCCTTGCAGGGCGAACAGCCGGTGGCGGAGCCGGAACAGCCGGTGGCGCGCGCACCGGCACCGGCGCCTGTGCGTCAGCCGGCCTACCGATCGGTGACCTTTGAGGAACTGGCGGGACACCTGGAGTTTCCCGTGCGGATCCACACGGTGCAGGGCAAGGTGTATGAGGGCAAGTTGCTGACGGTGGAAAAGGTCGGCGTGCAGGTTGGCGCCCTGGTGTCGGGCGGCGTCATTACCTATCCGGTGCACCGTGACGACATCATTGAAATGGAGGTTTATCGTTAATGGGAACGCACGGCTAATGGAAGGCAATGACTGATGGGAGTGCAGCGCTGATGGGTGGGTCTCGACTGACTCTGGAGGAGCGTCTGCGCCGGCTCATTGCTGCGCCCTCGATCAGCAGTGCGTTGCCGCACTGGGATCAAAGTAACCAACTGGTGGTCGAGCATTTGGGGCAGTGGCTGGAAGAGCTGGGGTTTGCCGTGGAGCTCAAGCCAATTGAGGGCCGGCCCGGTAAATTCAACCTGCTGGCGATCAAGGGCCAGGGGCCCGGTGGCCTGGTGTTGGCCGGGCACACTGATACCGTGCCCTGCAATCCCGAGCGCTGGCGCCAGGATCCCTTTACCCTGACCGAGCGCGATCAACGCTTTTATGGGCTCGGAACCTGCGACATGAAAGGCTTCTTTCCCATCGTGCTCGAAGCGGTGCAGAGCCTGGGCGAGGCGAACTATCGTCAGCCCCTGATTATTCTCGCCACGGCGGACGAGGAAAGTTCCATGAGCGGCGCCCGTGCCCTGGCGGCGCAGGGATTTCCCAAGGCACGCTATGCCCTGATTGGCGAGCCGACCGGGCTCAAGCCCATTCGCATGCACAAGGGCATCATGATGGAATCCCTGCGGGTCACGGGCCGCTCCGGTCATTCGTCCGATCCATCCCTGGGGCGTAGCGCACTGGAAGCCGTGCAGGCTATGATGGGCGCGCTGCTGACATTGCGTGGTGAGCTGCAGGCGAGCCATCGCAATCCTCTGTTCCGGGTTGCCGAGCCGACCATGAATTTCGGCTGTATCCACGGCGGAGACAGCCCGAACCGCATCTGTAACGCCTGTGAGCTGCAGTTCGATTTGCGCCTGCTGCCGGGCATGGACAACGATGCCCTGCGTGCGCGGATTCGGGAACGGGTGGAGCCCATCGCCCAGGCTCATGAAGTCCAGGTGGAGTTAGTGCCGCTGTTTGAGGGCGTGGCGCCGTTTGAGCAACCGGCGGACAGCGAGCTGGTGCGTTTGTGCGAGCAATTGAGTGGCCATGACGCCGGTGCGGTGGCCTTTGCCACCGAGGCGCCATTTTTGCAGCAGCTCGGCATGCAAACCCTGGTGCTGGGGCCGGGCAACATCGACCAGGCCCATCAGCCCGACGAGTATCTGGAGCTGGCCCAGATCGAGCCGGCCATCCGCATTCTGCGACAGTTGATCCAGCGCTTCTGTCTGGACGGCGGTTGAATCACCTACTGGCCGTAACGGAAGGATTACGCCCTTGAACATTGCCGATCAGGTTTACTGGTTTCGCCACTCGGCGCCCTACATCAACGCCCATCGCGGCAAGACCCTGGTCTTGCTGCTGGGGGGCGAGGTGCTGGCGCATCCCAACCTGACCCACATCATTCATGACATCGCCCTGCTGCACAGCCTCGGCGTGCGCCTGGTGATTGCCTTTGGCGCACGGCCCCAGATCGACCAGCGGCTGCGCGATGCCGGCGTGGAGCCGCGCTTCCACCGGGGCATGCGGGTCACCGACGAGCACACCATGGCCTGCGTACATGAGGCGGTCGGGCGCCTGCGCCACCTGCTGGAGGCCAAGCTGTCCATGGGGCTGATCAACTCACCCATGCACGGCGCCAATATCCAGGTGGTCAGCGGCAACTGGCTGTCGGCGCGGCCGATCGGCGTGGTGGATGGTATCGATCTGTGCCACACCGGCAACGTGCGCAAGGTCGACGCTCCGGCCATCGCAGGGATGCTGGCGGCCAATCACATCGTGCTGCAACCCTGCGTGGGCTATTCGCCGACCGGGGAATCCTTCAACTTGTCCTGCGAGGATGTGGCCAGCTCCGTGGCCATGGCGTTGCAGGCGGACAAGCTGATCGTATTTGGCGAGCAGGCCGGTCTGCTGGACGAGCAGGGCCAGCTCCAGCGCGAGCTGCGGGTGAGCCAGGCCATGCAGCGGCTGGAGCAGATTGACGACGACAATGCCCGGCGCTCGCTGCTGGCCCTGTGCCGGGCCTGCCAGAACGGCGTCAAGCGCGCCCATATCATCAGTTACCGAGCCGACGGTGCGCTCCTGCAGGAGCTCTTTACCCGTGACGGGATCGGCTCCATGGTCACCGACGAGCGTTATGAGCAGATCCGGCCGGCCACCATCGACGATGTGGGTGGCATTCTGGAGCTGATCCGGCCCCTGGAGGAAAGCGGTATTCTGGTGCGGCGTTCACGGGAACTGCTGGAGCGGGAGATAGGCTATTTCACGGTCGATGAGCGGGATGGCACCATTGTTGGCTGCGCCGCCCTGTATCCGTTTCATGAAGAGCGTATGGCGGAACTGGCCTGTGTCGCGGTCAAGAACGATTATCGCGCCAAGGGCCGTGGCGACGGCCTGCTGGCCTACATCGAGGCCAAGGCGCGTGAGCAGGGCATCGAGCAGCTCTTTGTATTGACGACCCAAACCGCCCATTGGTTTATCGAGCGTGGCTTTCAGCCGGCGTCGGTGGATGCGCTGCCCGGCCAGCGCAAGCAGCTCTATAACTGGCAGCGCAATTCCAAGGTGTTCGTCAAGCCGCTGTAGCGCCTGCGCCGAAGCGGTCGCAGGCTCAATCCGCGGGTTCGAGCAGGCTGTGGGTGGTCTGCAAGAGGGAGCCTGTGGTCAGGCTCCCTCCTGGCGCTTTCCCACGGCGGCCTCCGTGCGGTTATTGACCCCGAGCTTGGTGTAGATGTTCTTGAGGTGCCACTTGGTGGTGGAGAGGGCGGTTCCCGTGTGCTGGCTGATTTCCGTGTTGGTGAAGCCGCGGCGGAGCAAGTCCAGGATGGATTGCTCCTTGGCGGTCAGGAAGGCGGGCACGGGCGCGGCAGTCGCCACGGGTGCCGGTTCGGACATCACCAGTACGTCGGCGAATACATCCAGGTAGGGCTTGGGCAGGGACAGGTTGCTCAGGCGATGTGCGCGCGCCATGAATCCGCCCAATCCCGGCACCTCGTCGAAGGCCCGGCGATTGACCATGATCAGGTCGTGGTGGTCGATCAGGGTGCTCAGCTGTTGCAGGGCGAGGTTGTCATTACCCTGCGCCACTTCCACCATGATGCGGTTGGCGTCCACCACCAGGGCGCGCGCCTTCACGTTGTTCTGGTTCAAGACCTCGGAGATCACTGCCAGGACCTTGTCCGCCTCTGCCCAGTCGCCTTTCGCCATCAGCCAATAGGCGGTGGCCAGACCATAACGCTCCCAGCGCTCGTCGTAGGCGCGGGATGCCTGCCACGTGCCCTCGCTCCACTGCTGGCGCAGTCTGTACTGTTGGGCCAAGCGCTCCAGTTGCTCACCGCTGACGCCGTTGCTGAGAGCCTGGCGCAGGGACTCTTCCGCGACCTGGCTGATAAAGCGGTCGTAATTGCCCAGGCTAAGAATGCGCGAGAGCTGGTCGATCAGCCGGCTGGAGCGATTCTGGAGGCCGCGCAGGCTGAGGATGCGCGCCAGCGTGAGGTAAACGGCGGCAATGACTTCCGTGGCGCAGGAAACGCCAACCACGGGAATCAACTCCTCGCACAATTGCTGGGCCTCGGCCAGTTGATTCTGCTCGTAATGGATTACCGCCACTGCCGTCGTGGCGTTGATCCAGCACGGGGTATGGCGCTGGTCATAATAGCGGCGGTAGTTCGCATCCACGTGGCGAATCGCATCCACTGGGCGCCCCGTAGCTCGGTCACAGAGGACGATGATCAGGTCGGCGAAGCTTTCCAGATAGTGGTAGCCCAGTTGCGCCAGGATCGCCTTGGCGCGCATCGCCTGATTCATCGCCTGTTCAAAGCGGGCGTTCAGGAGGTGGTGATAGGCGGCGATGGCCAGGCAAAATGCACGAATGTCCCGGTGAGAACAGGTTTCCAGCAGCTCATCGATATCGGCGGCAATCAGGAACTCCGTGTCGGTCTGGAACATCTGCAGGTTGATGTGCAAAAAGGCCAGCGTCGAATCGTCCCGCAACCGGCCTTTACGCGTGGTGGCGTCTTTATCCTGTAGGGCGTCGAGATAGTAACTGGCCTGGTTGAAGCAGCGTGACAGGGTCAGGGCGCTGACCAGCGGCATGAACAGCTCGAAATGGGTCAGGATCTGCTCTTCCGATAGGCTTTCCGACCAGCGCCGAATCGACTCGAAATCCCCTTCCTTGAGCCAGCGATCGAAGGCGCGGGCCAGACTCTCGATGAAAAACGCCGGTGATTGTGCCTGCTGGGCATGGTGCAGGGCCTGGTCGGGCTCGCCGATTTCCAGCAGATGGCTGGCAGCACGTTGATGCAGCTCGCCAATCAGGTCCGGCTGTTCAATGGCCAGCCGGTTGCGCAGGAAGTCGAGCAGCAGGGTGTGATACCGGAACCAGCCGGGCCGTCCGTCCAGGGGCTGCAGGAACAGCTCACGGGTGGTCAGGCGTTCGAGCAGGGCGGCGCTGTCGGAGCGCTGAAACACCCGGCTGCAAAGCTCGGCATTGAATTCGTCGAAAATGGAACTCCACAGGAAAAACTCCCGCACTGATGGCGCCAGGTGACCCAGCACCACGTCGGCGAAGTAATCCATGATTTCCGGTTGGGAGCCGTTGAAATGCTTAAGGGCCAGCTTGCCGGAGCGGGCATGGGCCAGCAGCGCAATCTTGATGCCCGCAATCCAGCCTTCCGTCACGCGCACCAGATGCTTGACCTGCGAGGGCGTCAGCGGCTCGCCTCCCAGCAACCGGTTCATCTCGTGGATCTGATCCTCATTCAGATGCAGGGCTTGGCCGTCGATGACAAACAACCGTTCTTCCAGGCGCAGCCGGCTGAGGGAGAACTGGGGCCAGGTGCGGCTGGCCAGGATGAAATGCACGGATGGAGGCAACTGCTCCAGCAGCGCGGCGATGACTTTTTGCACCTCCGGTGCGGTGGCGTCCTGGAAATCATCGAGGATGATGAAGAGCTCGTCCGGCACCGATTGCAGGGCCTGGCGCAGGGATTCCGCCACGCTTTCCGGCGGCAGTGAGATTTCCCGGCTGAACGGGCTGTAGGACGCCGTATCGAAGTCCGGCGCCACCTGGCGCAGGCCATCGATCAGCTGCTGGAAGAATTGGCTGGCATCCGCGTTCTGGCGCTGCACGGTGAGGCGCACGACGGCCTTCGACGGACGCAGGGTCTGCCATTGCTGGAGCAATGTGCTTTTGCCATAGCCGGCGGGGGCCAGAAGCAACGTCAGGGGAAACTGAGCGCTCTGGTCCAGCAGGGTGAGGAGATTGTGTCTCATGATGCGGCCAGCGGGGGCCGGCCCGCTCATGAGTGGCTTGCCGATCTTGTTGTTATTTAGCATGACACCTGATCCATATGAAGCAGTCACCGGGCCCCGACATAGCCACGGTTGTTGCAGTAACGGATGATTCGATTCTACATGGGATGGGGAGAGGGGGCCGAAGTTTTGTCACAGTTTGTGAGCAAGTCCAACATCCAGTGCTGTGCCGCCTGTCCGGCGAATTGAAAACTATGGCTGCAGTTCCCGCGAATTCTGCGGAATGACGGAAGTGTGGGGTGAGTTCGGTGAGGTCTGGAATCCAGGTCCCAGACGGCCTGGCTGCATTTGGTTACCCAGCATAGTGAGAACTACTCCGCGAACTTCAAATCTCCCCTCCCCATGGAGGGGGGCGCTAGCAAGTAGGTCATGGCAGTGTTGGAGTGGCAAAAATGCCGCTGTTTTAATCTGGAAAAATCAGGATGCTTAGGCATCCCAGGAGAATAACAATGAAAGTTCGATCGAAAGGAGGGCTGGCGTCGCGCTTTCGTCTAGCCACGAAATCGGCCGGCGTGGCCCTGGTTACGCTGACCGTGGCGGGATGCTCCGACGGCCCGGTTGAGTTTCCCAATGCCGAGCTGATCTGCAGCTTCGATGAGGCTCGCGAGCAGGAGCGTCAGGCTTCCGCGCAGGCCATCCAGAATCCGCTGGTGTTGCGCCTGCTGGTGAATGGTGAAGAGGCCTGGTCGATTGACAATCCCAGTGCCGTTCCCACTCTGCGTCCCGGCGATGTGGTGACGCTGCAGGGCGAAGGTTTCGGCCAGGGCCCGGACGTGGACTTCAGCAAGATCATGATCGGTAACAGCCGCGCGCTGGAAACCGACGTGGTGAGCTACAAGCAGAAAATGAACATCTCCACCCAGGTGCACTACGAGACGGACGAGTTGCACTCCGATGGCGTGTGGGAAAAGGACATCCTGTCCTGGAACGACGGCGAAGTGCGCTTTACCGTGCCGGTGCACGCCAGTGAAGGCCCGTTGCGGCTGCAAGTGCAGAAGCGCACTGGCCATCTGGAGTCGCTCATCAACCCGGGTGAGCCTCACAATGTGATCGATGCTCAGACCAAGCGCGTTACCGCGCCAAGCTTCATGCATGATTGCGACGTGGTCTCTGAGCTGACCGACACCACGCGCTCCATTGCGCCGATTCAGGTCAACGTGGAAAACCCCCAGTTCGAGCAGTTGGTGAAGCAGGGGCGTGAGCTCTTCTGGTCCTATGACTACAACCTGGGCCTGGCCCACAAGGTTCGTGGCCTGGATTGGACCAAGATCTTCAAGGGCAAAACCAAGGATCCCATCTATCAAGAGAAGGCCGATCCGTTCAAACTGTTTGGCGCCTACCCCATTGTCGCGGGCGAAGTGCCGGAAGAAGCCCGTAAAGACGTGGTGTTCGACCCCTATCCCCAGCCGACTCCGATTCCGGGCTTCCTGACCCTGAGCAAGCAACTGGAAAAGGGTAAGACCCGTTCGTCGGGCTTCGTGGGTTACCGTTACGCCGAAAGCAACCATCCCTACACCGGCAAGGGTGAGTGGATTGGCTTTAACTGTGCGTCCTGCCATGGTTACCGGGTCGAGTACGAGAAAACGCCAGGCCAGAAGATTGCCAAGGTGTTCCCGGGGCTGCCCAATCCGTACTGGACCATGAAGTGGGCGGTGCTGGGTGACAAGCTTGGTATGACCACGGCGACCTTCGAAGGCATCGAGGCGAAAGAGCAAGGTCCGTCCTGGGCGCCCGGTAACGCCGACATCGACAAGACCACGCTGATCTACCTGATGCCAGCCGGTACCGGCGAGCACAACATGGTGCGCATGGTCGGCGAAGGCAGTGCGACGGACAACGATTACCAGTTCTCGCCGATCACCATTCCGACCGTGACCAACCACATGCCGATCCGGCGTTCGCTGTCTCACACGGAATCCTATGTGGGCTTTGAAGGTTCCTACGTGCACGCGGAAGAGCCCGATGGCGCCACTGGCTCCATGCTGATTCAACCGCTGAAGGCGTTGACCGCGTATATGACGGTGCTGGATGAAGGTGGTGATGACCTGCGCAATGTGGGCATGTACCGCTGGCTGAAGGCAAACGGCAAGCTGGCGCAGCAGACTGGTAATGGCAACCTGAGCGAAGGTGAGTTCGTGCAGAAGGGCTGGCAGGCGTTCCCCGGCGTGGTGCAGGCCGCCAAGCTCGGCCAAAACGTGTACGACCGTAACTGCGCATCCTGCCACAACGATGCCCTGGGCGCGCACACCAACGAGCGCATGATTCCGCTGAACGAAGTGGGACGCTTCTTTGCCCCCACCATCTATCAGAAGGAAACCCAGTCCATTCGCGTCAGCTTCCTGCGTGATGTGTATTGGGTACAGTCCCGCGGTCTCCTGTCCGACGGTCACGTGCGGAACCTGGAAGACCTGGTGAACCCGGATCGTTGTACCGAGGGTACCGACCTGTATAACCAGTATTACACCCTGCACGAGCCGGCTCGTCCGGAAGTGGGATCACCCGACCAGCCCAAGCCCTGGCCGGATCTGAACCGTAAGGGTGACGTGTTCCGTGTGATCAAGACCGAGAACATGTGGTGGACCCAGACCGACGAGAAGCGTAACCGCTTCATCACGCGTCACAAGTACTTCGTTGAAGTACCTTGGGATAAAGGCCATTACTACTGGGATTACCAGAAGATGCGCGCCGAGTACGGTCCTGGCGAGATGGGCACCCCTGGCCCGATCGGCATGCCGGCCGCGCCGCACCCCTGGTGTGCTGACTCCAAGGCCAACGTCTCTAGCCTTGTGCAGTACGTGCTCACCCTCTAGTCAGGTCCTTTGACTGATGTGCAACAAAGCCGCCGCAAGGCGGCTTTGTTGTTTCTGTCGCTCAGGCTTCAATTGAGGTGGGTTCGGGCGGGGCAGGATTGGCGGACTGACGCGCCAGGCCGCTAGTTGCTGAGCTCCAATGGTTCGATTTCGGACAGCAACCGGTCCCGGTCGCCTTGCGGCATAGCGGCCAGTTCTTGCGCCCAGCGATAGAAGGCCGGCAGATCCCCCTGAAGGCTCCTGATCTTGGCGAGAAACGTCGGCACCAGATCGAAATAGCTGGTGAGGGTGAGGATTTTGGCGTTGTTTAAGGGCGTGTTAAACCAGCCATCAAAGCCGATATCTTCCTCCCACTCTGTACGAATTGCCCAATAGTCTTGCCGCAGCTGGTCAAACAACAGCTGCTTTTGGGCGCGTTTTTCGGTGTCGGCCAGAGGGGAATCATAGAGGCTTCGTAATTTACCGGTATAGTCTCCCACCAGAGCAATGATCTGTTGGCGCTGGCTGAATTGGCGCTGGAGGCGGTGTGCCTGGCTTTCGCCGTAATGTCGCCGCAGCCAGCCTTCGATGCCATGCAGTTCGACGGCGGTGGCGAAGCTTTCGTTGAAGCGGGTGTCGCCGGTGGCGAACGCGACCTGGTGGGCCAGTTCGTGAAACAGAAGCGCGGCCAGGTGGGCGTCGTCCAACTGCCAGAATGTATTGAGTACCGGATCATCGAACCAGCCCAGGGTCGAGTAGGCGATGGTGCCGCCGACATAGGTTTCCCAGCCATCGGCTTGCAGGGTGCGGGCATCGTCCAGGGCGGGTTGAGGGTCAAAGTAACCGCGATAGGCGAGACATCCCAGCAGGGGATAGCACCACTGCATGGGCTGCAGGGAAAGTTCAGGCGCGGCAAACAGGTTCCACACCACATAGGGGCGCTCCAGATCGCTGTAGGCGCTGTAGCTGTTCCCCACCGGGAGGTGAAGCTCCTGTTCTGCGTAGAGCCGGATGGCCTGCACCAGGCGCAGCCGTCGCGCCAGCTCGGACTCCGCCGGCTCGCGCGCGAGAATGTCGGCAATGGGTTCGCTCTTGCGCCAGAGTTCCCACTGCCCACTGGCGGCCTGGTAGTAATAGGCGATGGAACTGCAGCCGCCAAGAAGGCCAAACGCCAGGCCCAGGAGCAGCAGGCGCAGCCCGGAATGCTTCACAGAATCACCGGCGAGGCGCGGCTTGGGTCCGAAATTAGCACTTGCAAGCATGGTTCAGCGTCTATAATTACGAATGGATCGGATCGGGATACAAACCATAATGTCACTCCGGAGCCAATGGCAGGGCGTCATCTGCCGCTGTGTCCGTTGCATCTGATGCCACCTTCGACTGTGGCGGCCTACCGAAGTTCGTTTGGCCGTTGCCGTCTCACTGTCCGTCTACTCCCTCTGTGGTGGATGTCCTATGTCCGTGCAAGGCAATCTAATGGAGCGGCGAAGCAGTCCGCGTCGTCCAATTCATTTGCGTGCCACCTTGAGCCTGGGCGACTTCAAGCCACAGACCTGTGTGATTTCCGATTTTTGTCCTGGCGGGCTGTTCCTCCAGTATGGCGTCAGTCTGACCCAAGCGCTGGCGCGCCATCCAGGCTCGTTGGCCGGGAGCGAGGGGGTGGTGAGTTTTCAGGATCCGACGGACAAGCAGGAGTACCGGCTGACGATCCGGGTCGCACGTCTGCTCGAAGGTGCCATGGGGGTGATGCTGACGGCGCCGCAGGACGCCGCGCTGGCCGCCATGGAGCGTATTGCGCGGCTTGAGGAGTCGCGCCAGGCCACCCTGGTACAAAACAATTCCAACAGCAGTATCCTGCGCCAGTGCACAGGGGTCATCCAGGCGTTTCTCAAGCCGTTATTCGAGCAGTTCCTGCTGGAGCTGGGACCCTCTCTGGTGCAGGCGGCGGATCAGGCCGCCAACGATGCCCAGTGTACCGAATATCTGGATGCCGAGGCGATCTTCAGAACCCAGGCCAGCCGGATCACTGCTCATTTCTTCCAGGAGCTGAACGCGCCGTTGAGCGCCGGCGAGCGTCGGCCTGGGGCGACGGCGCCTTCCGCCGCCGAGTTGTCGCTGATCGAAAAGACCGAATTCGAACACTGGCTCACCCTGAAGGTGATGGTGACCAAGGCCGAGACCGAGTACCGGGGCAGCCTGCTGCAGTTGAAGCTACGCCTCGACAAGCTCGGCCACGTCAGCGCCGTGGGCTATCAAAACCCGCTTGGTCCGCCCCTGATCGGCTATGCCTTTCGTGACGCCCTGGTGGCGCTGAAGCTCAGTCCCACCGTGGAGAAAATCTGTTATCGGCTGTTCGAGCGGGCAGTCATGAAACAGCTCGATCCCCTGTACCAGGAGTTGAATCTGGTGCTGATCCGGGCGGGCGTGTTGCCGAACCTGGATCTCAGCAAGTACCTGTCGCCCAAGTCCCGCGCGACGGAAGCGCCGGTCGAGCCGGCTGCGCCGCCGCAGGGCAAGCCTGCTCAGGACAAGGCGCCACCGTCCGCGGCCGCTACCTCGGAGCAGGTTCGGGATCAGTTGGCCCATGCCCAGTCTGCCTTTGCCACCCTCAGCAGCCTGTTTGGCCAGTTGGATCGGATCAAGCGCAAAGCCAGCACCCCTCAGGCGCCCGTTTGGCGGCCGGACGAATTGCAGCGCATCGTGGCTGAATTGCAGGCCCAGCGTCTGCAGCAGCCGATGCTGGATCCCAATGTTTCTCTGCGCAAACAGCTGGAAAGCCAGCTGCGCCGCACGACGGGTACGCGTAAGGAGTTGCCGGAGGAGCAGCGGGAATCGGTCGATGTGGTCGACCAGTTCTTTGGCGCCCTGGTGCGAAATGTGCGCTTGAGTGATCTGGCCAAGGTGCAGGTAAAGCGCCTGGAAGTGCCCGTGCTGAAAATGCTCATGCAGGACCGCGCCCTGTTCGAGAAACGGGATACCGCCATCCTGGCCGTGATCAACCGCATCGCCGAGCTGGGCGCAAGCGGGGCCCGGCCCAGCCCTGTCCAGAACGAGCGCGTCACCAGGCTGATCAATCGCATCTGCGAGCAGATCGACGAAGACGCCAGCGTGCTCGATGAGGCCATGGTGGAGCTGAATGACATGCTGGAGCGGCAGAACCTGCTGTTTCGGCGCAATGTGGAGCGGGTTGCGGCCGCCGCCGAAGGCGCGCAAAAAGTCGCCGAGTCCAAAACGGTGGTGGCCGACGAGATCAATCGCCGGGTGCAGGGGCGTTCGGTGCCCCGTGCCATTGCCGGTCTCATCAACGGCGGCTGGCGCGACTTGCTGTCGCTCACCTATATCCGCCAGGGGCCGGACAGCCCGGCCTGGCGTAATTATCTGGGCGTGCTGGATGTGCTGCTGGCGGTCAGTGAGGATCCGGAGCATCGCTTTGATCTGGCGGACCTGTTACGGCTGATTCAGGAAGGGCTGGCGTCGATCTCCAGCAACCATATGCCGTCCGGCAACATTCGCGACGATCTCAAGAAATTCCTCACCCGCCCCGGCGATGCGGTGGATACCGTGGCGCTGCATGTGTCGGCGGATCCGGAGCCCAAGGACGACCTGCGGGCGTTGAGTGAAGCCCGCCGCCGCAGCCTGCAGCGCTGGCTGGCACGGGCCCAGAAATTCCGGGTCGGGGACTGGGTGCGCTTTGCCCGAGACGAGGACGACGCCCAGTATGTGCGCCTGGTGTGGATCGGCAAGGGCTATTCCCGCTTTGTGTTCGTGAACCACCAGGGGATGAAGGTGGTGGATCTGGACCAGTACAAGCTGGCCAGCTACCTGCAGCGCGGCATCATGGTGCCGGATCCTGGCCATGAGACCTCGGTCGTCGATCAGAGTCTCGATGCCATGGTCAAGGCGGTGTATGACCAGCTTTCCCACGCGGCCAGCCACGATGAAGTCACCAAGCTGATCAACCGCAAGGAGTTCGAACGCGGGCTGGAGACGATGCTGGCCGGCGCCGAGCCCGGGCAACGCTTCAGCGTGATTCATCTGGACTTGCGCCAGTTCCGGGTGCTGAACGATGCGGCCGGTACTGAGGCCGGCGATCAGATCCTGGCGGAAATCGCCGGACTGCTACGCACCTTTGCGCCGGAGTCCAGCCTGGTGTCGCGCCTGGGCGGCAACGAATTTGCGGTACTGATCGAACAGGGACAGGCCGAGGCGCTGGCGCAGCGGTATCTGCAGGCCGTCCAGGATTATCGCCTGCAATGGCAGAACCGCAGCTATGGTCTGGCGGTGAGCATCGGGGTCGCGGACCTGATGCCGGATTTCACGGATGCCGCCCAGGCCCTCAAGGTGGCGGAGCAGGCCTGCCGGCGCTCCAAGGCCGAAGGCGTCAACCGGATCTACCATCTGGCAACGGGTGCCCAGCCGGCGGATCAGCAGGATCGGATCGTTGCCAAGATCGCGGGCCTGCGGGACGATCTGAAGGGCGAGCGGATCTTGCTGCGCTGTCAGAAGGTGATTCCGCTGCAGCCCAAGACACAGCTCGGCAGCCAGTATCAGATCATGTTTGCCATCTATGACGACCAGGGCCAGCTGATTCCTACCTACGATTTCCTGCGCCTGGCCGAGCGCCATAACCGCATGGCGGTGGTGGACCGCTGGGTGGTGGGGCACATGCTGGACTGGATGGGGCAAACCCAGGACAAGCTCGAATCCCACAGTGGGTTCAGCATGAGCCTGTCGGGGCAATCACTGGCCGATGAGAAACTGCAGGAATTCATTTTCGAGCGCGCCACCCAAACCGGAGCGCCGCTGGATAAGCTCTGTTTTGAAATCTCCGAGGCGGCTGCGGTCGCCAACATTCAGGACGTAACCGACTTCATGCATGAGATGCGGGAGTACGGTTGTCGCTTTTGTCTCACGAATTTCGGCTCCGGCCTGTCGTCCTATAAGTTCCTGAAGATGCTGCCGGTGGATCTGATCCGGATCGACGGCAGCTTCATCAAGAACCTGGCCCAGGACCCGGGCGATCAGATGATGCTCCGTTCCATGACGGAGATGGTGCATTTTCTCGGCAAGGAACTGGTCGCCACGCAGGTGGAAGACAAGGCCTCCCTGGAGATGCTGCGCTCCCTGAGCGTGGATTACGCCCAGGGCTACTGCATCGAGAAACCCAGCCTGTTGAGCCGGCTGTAGCCGTCAGCTTGTGCGCCTGGCTAATCCGGCGTCACGGGGTCAGGCCAGTACGGTACGGCCGCTGGCCCAGGTGCGCAGGGCGAGCATCTCTTCGGCCATCACCACCGACAAGGGCTGGGTTCGACCCAAGGCTTCGTGCAGATGCTCTGTCGTCAATGGCTGACCCTGAGCCGCCGCCAGGTACAGGGCAGACACCACGCCCTGTTCGATTTCGGCGCCGGAGAAGCCTTCGCTGGCCGCGACCAAATCCTCCAGCTGGAACTGTTCCGGTGACAAATTGCGCTTCGCCAGGTGGATGCGGAAGATGTCGGCACGGGTGGCGGCATCGGGCAGATCCACGAAAAAAATCTCATCGAGACGCCCCTTGCGCATCAACTCCGGCGGCAGTTGCTTGATGTTATTTGCAGTGGCCACGATAAAGACCGGGTGTTTGCGCTCCGCCATCCAGGTCAGCAGCGTCCCCAGCACCCGCTTCGACACACCCTGGTCGGTCTGGTCCTGCCCCAGGCCTTTTTCGATTTCATCGATCCAAAGCACGCAAGGGGCCATCAGGTCCGCCAGGCGCAAGGCTTCGCGCATATTGCGCTCGGTCTCGCCAAAGAACTTGTTGTACAGCGCTCCCATGTCCATTCGCAGCAGCGGTAGCTTCCAGAGTCCCGCCACGGCCTTGGCCGCCAGGCTCTTGCCGCCGCCTTGCACGCCCAGCAGCAGGATACCCTTGGGTGGCTCCAGGCGCGGTTGGGAGCCGGCAGGCAGATCAAAGAATGCCGCGCGGCGCTCGCTGAGCCAGGCCTTGAGATTGGGCAGGCCACCCACGTCGCTGAAGCGGGCGGTGTCGTATTCGAAACTTAGTACACCCTCCATGTCCATCAGCTCGAACTTGGCCTTGTTGACCTCGGGAATGTCGTCCTCATTGATGGCGCCATCATCGTAAATGGCGCCCCGGACCAGGCGCCGCACATCCGCCAGTGGCAACCCGGCCAGATTCTTGACCAGTTGCTGCAGGGTGCGGTTATCGGTCTTGACCTTGGCGCCCTGATTGCCACGGGACCAGGCCGAGGCTTCTTCCCGCACCAGTGCCATGATCTGTTCGCTCGATGGCAGTTGTAGGTGGAAGCGCGCGCTGTAGTGCCGCAGTTCCGGCGGAATGGTGAGGGAGTGGCTCAGCAGAATCAGGGTGTGACGGTTCTGGCTGTTCGCCAGGGCAATATCCTTGAGCAGGCGTACCCGCCGGGGCTCATCCACCAGATACGGATGAAAGTCGCAGAGGGTGAAGATGGAAGGCGTGCGCAGCTTCTTGATGTGCTCAAGGAGCTTGTCCGGGTCGGTCAGCTTGTCGTCCTGCTCCAGTTCCAGCCCGAACCCAAGCCGGCGCAGACCGTCGGTGATGGTCCAGCCATACAGGGGCAACTGCCGTTTGATGGCCAGCCGGGTAATGGTGTCCAGGGCCCGGGGTTCCTCCTGGGATTGGATCACGATCAGGGGTACGTGGGAGTCGATGATCAGTCCCAGGTCATGGACGTCCGGCATGGTTGTGGTCCTTCAATGGCTAAGGTCGCGGTTTGAAATCTGGCTCGGGCCAATTGTCTGTGGTTTGGCCGTGGAATAGGTGCTGACTGGTGTGGGTGCCGTGACGGATACGCTTGGAGGTCTGTCAGCAGGCGCTCATCCCCAAGGGTCGGCGACTATTGTTCCGCCCCTCACCGGGGGAGTAGGATAGCGCTCTTTGCACATCTGGAGAACCGGCATGACGGCTCGTCATCCCATCATTGCCCTGACTGGCTCCTCTGGCGCGGGGACCACCACTGCAGGACAAGCCATGCAGAAAATTCTGGCGGGCCTCGGGCTGCGCCCGGCGGTGGTCACCGGCGACAGCTTTCACCGCTTTACCCGCGCCGAAATGGCGGAACTGGCGGCGCAGGGCAAGTTTGGCGAAAACAACCATTTTTCGCTGGCGGCGAACCACCTGGATCAGCTGGAATCGCTGTTCGTGGATTATGGCCAGACCGGCAGCGGCCGCTATCGTCACTACGTGCATGATGACGATGTGGAGCGCATTGCCAGCGGCCTGGCGCCGGGCACCTTTTCTCCTTGGCAAACCCTGCCGGCGGGCAGTGATCTGTTGTTCTACGAGGGCCTGCATGCCGGTGTCGTCACCGATGAGATCAACATCGCGCGTCACGTGGATCTGTTGATCGGCATGGTGCCCATCGTCAATCTGGAATGGATCCAGAAGATCTATCGCGACACCCACGTGCGCGGCTATTCCGAAGAGGCGGTGGTCAACACCATTCTGGGGCGGATGGATGCCTATGTGCGCTACATCGTGCCGCAGTTCTCCCAGACCCATATCAACTTCCAGCGCGTGCCCACGGTCGATACCTCCAATCCCTTCAAGGCCCGCGACGTACCCAGCGACGATGAAAGCTTCGTGGTGATCCACTTCCGTCAGCGGCGGGAGGTGGATTTCCCCGCCTTGCTGCAGATGATCCGGGGCTCGTTCATGTCCCGCCACGATACCCTGGTGATTCCGGGCAACAAGCTGCCCCTGGCCTTTGATCTGATCCTGCGGCCCTGGATTCAGGAGATCGCCGGTATCCGGTCGGCCTGACTACTGGCGCTGGCCGCGGCCCAGGCATTCGCCGGGCCACAAAAAAGCCCCGGTGGTTTCCCATCGGGGCTTTTTTGTGGTCGTATCAGCGGATCAGGGCATGTTGCGGGAGTAGAAGATCTCCAGCATTTCCTTGCGCAGGCGCTTCTTGATGTCTTCGCCTTCTTCCGCCGTCAACTCGTTCTCTCCGGTGCCGAACAGATAGTTGTTCAGGTCGAACTCCTTCAGGATCATCTTGGTATGGAACAGATTCTCCTGGTACACGTTCACGTCGATCATCTGATAGGCGTCACGGGTATCCTTGCTCAGGAAGTTCTGGATCGAGTTGATGTTGTGGTCGATGTAGTGCTTGGTACCGTCCACGTCACGGGTAAAGCCGCGCACGCGATAATCCACGGTCACGATGTCGGAATCGAAACTGTGAATCAGGTAGTTCAACACCTTCAGCGGTGAAATCAGACCACAGGTGGACACATCGATATCGGCCCGGAACGTACTGATCCCATTGTCCGGATGGCTTTCCGGATAGGTGTGTACGGTTACGTGACTTTTATCCAGGTGTGCCAGGACCGTGTCCGGCAGTGGGCCCGGGGATTCCGTGGTCTTGCCGGGATCCGGCGCGATCTCGTGCTCGGCGATCAGCATGGTGACGCTGGCGCCTTGCGGGTCGTAATCCTGGCGGGAAATGTTGAGAACATGCGCGCCAATGATCCGAGTGACCTCGGTCAGAATTTGCGTCAGGCGCTCAGCGTTATAGAGTTCATCGATGTAATCGATGTACTCCTGGCGGTGCTTCTCCGTCTTCGCGTAGCAAATATCGTAGATATTGAAGCTGAGCGATTTTGTGAGGTTATTGAATCCGTGGAGTTTGAGCTTATCGTGCATCTCAGACCCTCTAGGCTGATCCGAAAAAAAAAAGAACCGGCATGGACCGGCGCCCCGGATTCCCTGACGACTAATGGGCCTTCAGAGAAAGGAGCGTATTATGCATATTCCTTGACCGCTTGAGTAGCGTTGGGGGGAACAATTTCGTGAGAATTTTCGACGGGCAGCGGGTGGATGATACATCGTCAGTTCCCGGGTGCCGTCTGGGTCAAATCAAGATGAGCCGGAGGGCACCTCCCACC
>JAEZAA010000085.1 GCA_023430625.1 Pseudomonadota bacterium | reverse complement strand
AATTGACGACAGCAGGCGGATGCGGTTTTCAATCCACTGCCGGCGGTGCTCATAGCTTTTTCCGTTGTGATCGACGCCACAGAGAAAGGTTCGGCGGACACAGCGTGAAACCACGTGGTAGTAAGGTGTATCGGCAACGGAGACGAGCTTTTCCCTGGCTTGAGTCATGGCAAAATCCTTTTGCGAATGAATTGGTTGGATGCTAAGGGTGGCGTTTTTCGGTGTCAATTTGAGGACGACTGCGAGTGTCTCCTCGCTTGAATTGATTACGGCATCGCCGTATATTCTAGCGATGCTATTCATCGAAACCTCAACGTTCACCAAGCTACTGCCGAACTACCTCACGGATGAGGAATACCGTGGGCTTCAAACGTACCTTCTGCAGAAGCCAGATGCTGGCGACCTGATCAAAGGATCGGGTGGCGTTCGCAAGGTTCGATGGGCACCAGCGGGCTCGGGGAAGAGTGGTGGTATCAGAGCAATTTATTACTGGAAGAAATCGGACCACGAGATATGGATGCTCACGCTGTACAGTAAATCGGAGCGAGCCAGTATTCCTGGCCATATGCTCAAGCAGATAGCGGAGGCAATCAAAGATGGATGACAGGAACCTTGGGGCGGAGATTCTTGACGGTATCAATGAAATCAAGCAGTTCAAGAAGGGTAAAGTGGCTCTACGAAGCCATGAGCTGTCTGAGCCCTCGCCGCCTAAAGTCATCAGGTTGAAGTTGAACATGTCGCAATCGGCGTTTGCCGGTCTGATGGGCGTGAGCGTGCGAACCCTTCAGGACTGGGAACAGGGACGTCGGGAGCCGCAGGGGCCTGCGGTTGCTCTTTTGCGCATTGCTGAGCAACACCCAGAAGTTTTTAGCCAGCTTCACTGAGCAAGGGGGGGCGATTGAGTGGGTGTCGCTGAAGGTGTGGGACCACTGGGTTGAAATCACAAAGGTGCTGGTTCGCCAAGGAAACTCCTGGCGAACCGCGCTGTGACTGCTATTTCTTCACGTTTAGCTTGGACAAAATTTGTTCAAAGTCTCTCGTATCGATCTGCCCAATAAAGCGGTAGAACCGATCCTCTGCCTCAAGAAAAACGTAGCCATAATGTTCCTGCTGACCCTCGGGGTTCCACAAGTATGCGGTGATGCCGCTTTCGGCGTTCGTGTATTTGTCCAGGCAGCATGCCTGACCATTGAGAAAAACCTGATTCAATTGCGGATAGAAAGGTTTTTCTTTATTTGAATCGGTTGCAGCAAAAACCAGCGCTTTTTGAAGGTTATAAAGTTCGGTTTTACCCAGTTTGCTCTTTTCCTTGGGGCCGAAAACGTCCTGTTCCGTATTTTGGAAAACCGTGAATTCGCTGTTCCCGAATTCGAGCTGCAGGTTTGGTGTGCTGAGGCCAACGGTGGACACCTCCCGCACGGGCGCGGGCAACGTGAACCGCAATGACTGAACGGCTACAGTCAGTGAGTCATCGATCAGCTTTGGTTCTGGCCAGTTCTTTTCCCGAACCTCGGCGCTAACACCAGCGGAAAGGCCCAGAAAAAGGATAAACCCGAATATTCGTGCCATCGTCTACAGCCCCATTGACGCCAGTTTTAATTCTTGAGACCAATTCCGGATGGTCTGTGATGCACAGTATCTGCGAATGCCTTCGTCACCGATGGATTCATACACCTTCGTTGCATATCCGAGCGCCAGTGAAAGTAGCGAGCTCGGGCCGCCGGACGGCTTAGGAATATAGTGGGACGTGGCTGTGCATTTCTGCGCCTCGTCGAGCATCGTCACAAAGACCTCAGCTACCCTCTCGTTGATAAAAGATTCTCGGGCGCGCTTGACCAGGCAAATTGAAAGAAGCGTTCGATATAGGTTCGTAGTTCTTCCCGTTCATACTGTGTGGCCATCCTTGACTCCAGTTTTGAATATGTTCGTTTGTAAATGTTCTGACAAGCTGCGCAGTCTAAAAGAAAGCTCAGTAGCCTTCAAACCAACCAATTTAGGGGAAAGGGGGAAGTTGGCACGGACAAGATTTATTCCTAACAGATCGCATTACTTCCAAATAGTTGGTTGCTACGGACAATCCCGCGGCACAGAAGGATCTGCGTACCGATCAACGGCAAGTCGAAGCCAATACCCGCCAAGGAGGGGACACAAATAGATCTGTCCCAATTTTCCCTGTCACCAAGGAGAGTTAAGCCAAAAGGCTTTCATAGGGTATTCGTAGCCCCTCATGTAGCCTCTTAATCATCGGCACCGTCAGCCTCCGTTTCCGGTTCATTACCTCCGAAACCCGCCCGACCCTATGTATGGCTCCAGGTCGCGTTGAGTCATCCCGTTTTGTTCCATGCGGAAACGTATCGCCTCCACCGGATCGGACGGCCCAATCGGGTAATGCTCGTTTTCATATTTCTCGATCAGAATACTGAGCACTTCTATCTCATCGGATTCTGGAGTCCCAGGCGCTGCGCCCCAGATTTCTTCCAGCCGCGCAAATGCAGCCTGAAGATCCTGTTCGCTATGAATCGGTTTAATGTTCATCACACGATCTCTGCGTCATTTTTGTCGTATTGGGAGTGGTGCCGACGAATTTCACCCGCGTACTTTATGTAATGACCCATATTCATCAATCTCCCCCATATGGGAGCAATTGTGGTCAGTTCTTTTCCCCTGTACAACGATGCGTTGGAAACGGGGACGGCAGACACGCCGAGAAACCGGGAAGATTTTTTCGGCAGTACCGCGCGGCTATGGGGAAGTAGCAGATCGAAGAGGCCATAAATGCGCCGCGACCAGAGTTACAATGCCCTGAGTCATCACCAAGAGGACAGTATCGTTGCCTGAGCGAAAAACGATCGGCCTTTTCCTCGTCACTGCATTGGCTGAAACCCTTTAGAATCAATCTAACGCCTTTTGACCAACATCTTTTTACCGTGAAGGATCTGCCCATGGATTTGGAGTTTGAGCCTGGCAAAAACATCGCGATGAAAATTCCATCGCATGAGTACGAAAATACCGTCCGCTTCTACCGAGAAGTTCTGCGATTCAAAGAACTCACCGGAAGTGGCGCGAACGACACCCCGAAGTTCGAGTTTGGCGACAAAGTTCTTTGGCTCGACTGCATGCCGGGTTTGAGTCAGTCCGAGATTTGGCTAGAGGTCGTTGCCAGCGACATTGGTAACGCCTCGGAATACCTTAAGGAGCAAGGCTGTCACCGTCGAGATGACATCGAGCCACTTCCAGAAGGGTTTAAGGCGTTCTGGATCTCTAGCCCATCGAATATCATTCATCTGGTTTCGTCCAGGAAAGATGGGTAACACGCCATCAAATTCGCTCCCTATGGTTGCCGGTCGTTCGTTCCTCACGCGGTTTATGGCGGCCGCTATATCAAAGATTGATCCGTTCAAGAGGCCGAGAAGTGGGCATCAAGATTCGCAATGAGCGCGCAGGCGATGTCGCGTCAATACATCGAGTCATCGAGCTGGCCTTTCGGGATGCTCCCCATACGGCCCACACCGAACAATTTATTGTCGATGCACTTCGACGAGCCGAGGCGTTAACCATCTCCAAGGTCGCGGAGTCGGATGGAGAGATCGGTCATGTCGCGATTTTTCCCGTCGTGATTTCTGCAGAGCTTTTCAACACGTGCCGCTCCAACCACGCCAGGCTGTGTTCCAGAATGTCTTGCCAGCCGGGTTCACCGAGTAACCAATGGCTGTAACCTGCGTACTCCCGATAGGTCAACTTGGAGCCGTACCACTTCGCCATGCTGCGGCTGACGCTCAGGGGAATAATGCGGTCCTCCGTGCCCGCCAAAAAAAGCATGGGACACTGAATCGCTGCCTTATCGACGAGGTTGGTGCGCCTGAAATTGAGCTTACCCAGCCCCGCCTCAAACAGGACACGTCCAGACTCGAACACCAGGGACTGGAAAATCGAGGAACGATCCTGCTCAGGCAGACGATTAAGAAAGAGGTAGTTAGCCTCCCAAGAAGAAAGCTTAAAGGGCTGACGCCACACACCGTAGCGCATCATGGTCCGAATCAACCCGGGCATCATGACCGGCCGCATTGGAAAAACCGCTGCCGGCGCCGCACTGTTAACCAGAACAACGGCGGCAACATCCATTTCGGCGGCCACAATCTGGCTTAGCAAACCACCCAGGGAGTGACCGATCAGGATGGGTGGCGAATGACACTGGAGCACCGCCAGTTTGATCCGCTCAACATAGTCGCGAATACCGAGCCGGCCGATCTCCGGCAGCGGCACATCACCGGAATAAAGATCCTCCCGGCGCAGGGCCACTGCTTTGCAGGAATAACCCGCCTGAGTAAGGCGCTCAATCCAGCCATCCCAAAAGGATGGCCGGCTCCACATACCGTGTATGAGCAGAATCTCGGGCTGTTCAGGCCGGCTCATCGCCTCAATTCCTCTTTCAGACCGACTCATCGGCCTTATCCTGCCTTACGATAAGCCACAGCTTCACTTGGTCGCGTTACGCCAGCTACGGCCTTGCTCTTTTTGTAGCGTGACGGAATCCCCATGGGCGGCTCCCCGATATCGACGCCTGCCTTCTTGAGCTCTCCTTTGAGGTCGTCGCGGAACGCGTGGTAGTCCACTTCGGTGGAGTGGCGACTTCCACCTTCGAAGTTGTAGTGGGGATGCGCGATCTCGTAGTCGATGGCTGCGGGCATGTCTGCCGGACGCTTGTAATGACCCAGAATCTCCTGGCACGCCAGTGCAGCCTGATAATCTGCAAGAGGCCAGATGCAACCCAATGGCTGGAACAACCCGATGAAATACAGGTTGTCATAATCCGCATGCATCATCTTGCGATACAACGGCACACGAGACACCTGTTCGAAGTCGATAAAGCTCTTGTCGAAGAATGGAAAGGTAATCCGGAAACCCGTGCAGGCGACAATCATGTCGTACTCTTCGGTCTGTCCATCGACGAACACCACCGAGTCGCCATTGAGCTCTTTGATGGCCGGCCGCGGTTTTACCCGGCCATGACGGATGAAGTCGAGCAGGTCGGAGTTGATCGACGGGTGGTGACTCAGTATCAGGCTGGTTGGCTTGGGCAGGCCAAATTTGCTGTAGTCCCCCTGGATAAGCCGCATGAGTCCGGTGAACGCCCACTGTTTCAACCGAGGCGGCATCCAGTTTGATTTCGAACCCAGTACGTCGGAGGGCATGCCAAACATGAATTTGGGCATAAACCACTGTGGACTGCGCATGCTAATGGACACGGTGTTCGCCAATCGCGCTGACTCCACGGCCACGTCACAGGCTGAGTTGCCCGCGCCAATCACCAGAATGCGCTTACCACGCCAGCTGTCGTCGACACCCTTGAAGTCATGTGAATGCATGAAGGTGCCATTGAAGGTACCCGGGTACTCCGGGTATTTCGGATTCCAGTGATGGCCATTCGCCACCATCAGATGGCTATAGATGGCTTGTCGCGCCTTGCCATCCGCATCGGTGTAATCCACCTGCCATTGCCCCGCTTCGGTACGTGCGATGTGCGTCACCTCGGTATTGAAGAGGATGCGCTCGATCACGCCAAAGTGCCGTGCATAAGACTCGAAATAGGCTTGTAACTGATCGTGGCGAGGATAATCGGGATAGTCCGTAGGCATCGGAAAATCTTCGTATTCCGACCAGATTTTGGAGCTGATGATGTGGGTGTTCTCGTAAACGCTGGAATGACCCGTCTTGGAGTTGAAGACCCAGTTGCCGCCGACCTTATCGTTTTTCTCGAAGACGTCCACATCAAGGCCGTTCTGGATACAGTTCTTGGCTGCGGTAATTCCACTTGGACCGGCGCCAATCACACAAACTTTTGCTGAGTTACTCATTGAGGTGCTCCTGTTGTTATTCTCATCGCCACTGTATCGAGCGTAGGGTTATGATTTGCAGGGTGAGGTTTGAGACCAAAAATTCTCAAACAATCTGACATATGTCGGATTTCTTGCAATCTAACTTATGTCGGATAAAGTGTCAACGCGTCGAAATTTGGAAGGAATTACGTTGTGGAACCGAGCAGTCCAGGGCGCAAGCCCGTTCAGGAACGTAGCCGAGAGCGCATTGCCAGAGCACTGGAAGTCACCGAAAACCTGTTGGTCAGCGCTGGGCCGGAAGCAACCTCCATCCCGGAAATCGCCCGTATTTCAGGTGTTCCCAGAGCCTCGATTTATCAGTTTTACCCCACCAAATACGCCTTGTTTTCCACCTTGGCGGACGTGCATCTGAAGAAGGTCGCGGAGGGAGTTCGAATGGAGGCGGAATCGTTCGCCGACCAGTCCTGGACCCGATTTGTCGAGGAAGCCGTACGCCGCACCAGCGCGTATTACAACGCCAATCCGGCCGCCAGCATATTGATTCTGGGTGGCCCGTTCAGTCGCACCTCCTATACGCTTCAAGAGGTCACACTGCAGGATATCGGGCACCAGGTACGTGAGTTCTTTGCTCGGGTTCGACCGGAATTGGAGCTGCCAGAGGAGCCGGATGTTCTAACCATTGCCGTCGAGATTGCCTTTTCCTGCATGAAGCATTCGTATTTCAAATATTCGGAGATCACGGACGCGATGGCAGATCAGGCTATTCTGGCAACAGTGGCTTATCTGCGGACCTGGTTTGAGCAGGCTTGACGATACCTGTGGTTGCTCGCCCAAATCCGTGGTTGTGTCGCAGCGCAGCGCTAAAGGGGGAGCGCTAAAGGGGGCAGATTGATTTAAAACTGGTCATGTGGTTTTGTTGCCAGTCAGCGAAGAGAAGCGGCCATTTTAAGGGAAAGCAATTCGGCAGAAATTCTGGCGAGTTTACCGGCTTTAGCCAAGCGAATGTCCGACTCTGGTCGTTTATAAATCAATCTGACCCTTTGGACCTACTTTGGACCCTTTTTACTTCTGATATCGAGCCCATCGAATATTATCCATCTTGTTTCATCCAGGGATGGCGCCTAATAAATCCATCAAGCAGCCGTTCCGTTCAGCGTTCTGGAAGCTGCCCTTTTGCCGCGGCCTAGCCCAATATTTAGCTTCAGGTGAACAGCCTACCGTTCAACAGCGCCTAATTAAGCATTAGGGGTGTGAAATCAGCGAGGACAGTCTATGACTTCAATCCTGAAGCACCGTCGCATCGATCTGGATGGCATGTCGATCTTCTACCGCGAAGCCGGTCCACCAGACGCCCCCGCGATACTCCTGCCGCACGGCTATCCATGCTCGTCATACGAATTCCGCAATTTTATCCCGGCGCTCGCCGACCGCTGGCACTTGATCGCGCCGGATTTTCCCGGCTGTGGTTACAGCGATACGCCGGACAACTTCTCATACGACTTTGATGGCTATGCCGATTTCCTGGAACGGTTCGCAGCGCGCCTGGGGCTGCATCGGTTTGCCCTTTACTTGCACGACTTCGGTTCTCAGATCGGCTTGCGCCTCGCGATCAAAAGACCGGAGTGCATCGCCGCGCTCATCATCCAGAACGGCGATATTTATGAGGACGAGCTCGGACCCAAATATGCTCCGCTGCAAGCGTACTTTCGCGATCCAACTCCGGAGGGGAAGGCGAAGCTTGCGCAAGCCGTGAGCGAGGAAGGTTTCAGGGATGAGTTTCTAAATGCGGTTCGACCAGAGCTCGCCGAGCGCATCCCGCCTGACCTCTGGCAGTTGCACTGGTCACTCATGACGCCTAAGCGCCGGGCGATTGCCGTCGATGTGATTGCGGGGCTCAAGGAAAATCTGGCGTGGTTTCCCCGTTATCAAGCCTATCTGCGGCAGCACCAGCCGCCGACGCTGATCGTCTGGGGGCCGCAGGATGGCTTCATGCCCGAAGGTTCTGCTCGTGCCTATCTGCGCGACTTACCGGATGCCGAGCTTCACTTGCTCGATGGCGGGCATTGGCTGTTGGAGACGAGCCTATCCGAGGTGGTGACACTCACTCGGGACTTTCTGGCACGCGTGCATGTCTAGCACTGGGCAAAAGTTGCATGATGCCAGTCAACTCCGACAGTAAACTTCCAGAATCCTGGAGGTATTCCTTCGGAGGCACACCATGAGCACACCAATCGTCCGCACCGCGACGACAGCGGATGAGGCATCCGTCATTGCGGTGACGGTGCTGGCCTTTAGCACGGACCCCGCTGCCCGTTGGACCTGGCCTGATCCGCAGCAGTACCTCACGCATTTCCCCAACTTCATCCATGCACTTGGCGGTAAGGCGTTCGCACATGGGAGCGCCTACTGCGTGGAAGGTTATGCCGGCGCGGCGCTGTGGCTGCCGCCTGAGGTCGGCCCGGACGAAGAGGTGGTGATCGATCTGTTGCGACGCACCGGGGCTGTGGCGGTGCAACAGGATGCTTCGCAGGTTATGGAGCAGATGGGGCGCTACCATCCGGCGGAGCCCCATTGGTATTTGCCCTTCATTGGAATCGACCCACCCATACAGGGCAAAGGGTACGGCGCGGCCTTGATGAAACATGCCCTGATCCCTTGCGATCGCGACCAAACGCTGGCCTATCTTGAATCCAGCAACCCCAAGAACATTCCGCTCTATGAACGCCATGGGTTCGAGTTGTTGGGCACCATTCAGGTGGGGGCGTCGCCGCCCATCTTTCCGATGCTTCGTAAACCGCGTCGTCCCGCGTAACGGAGGAACCGATAGGACGCTCCGCGCAGTGCGCCCTGCTAGTTCCATCAGCAGTGTCACAACCAAGGAAGGTGAGATGCCATGCAGCAGGAAGAGAAACTGAAATATTTAAAGGTCGCCCTTTATGTCTTTGGCGTGATTTTCATAATCGGCGTGCCAGCGATGATGATGTGGATCTGGCCCGCCGGTTGGGGCTGGACGCCGCACCAGCATGAGTATGAACAAATGATCATGGGCATCTACGCGACATTAGGCGTGCTTTTGATCCTGGCCGCGAAAGATCCCTTGGCGAACAGCAGCCTGATCTGGTTTACGGTCTGGTCGAGCGTCGTTCATGGCGGCATCATGCTGGTGCAGGCCCTGGTTGATGAAAGCGACCACGCGAACCTGATGGGGGATGTTCCGGCGTTGTTCTTGGTGGCGATTGTGTTGTGGTTTCTTATGCCGAAACAAGTTCGGGCGCGATCATAACAACGACGCCCACGCCCACGCCCATGTCCGAAAACTCGCTCTCTGCCTGCTTCAGTTCGCCGCGGTGCGCCTTACTTCTGCCGCACCGACTTCATCGCCGTACCCCAGGCAATCAGCTGATCCAGCATGCCCTTGAGCGACTTCTGGTGATAATCCGCCGGCTTGAAGGTGCTCATGTTCTCGAAGTCGGTGTAGAGGGAGAACATCACCTGCGAGCGCACGTCGGCGATCTGCAGTTCGGCCATCACCAGGCGCAGTTGTTCGACGGCGCGTGCGCCGCCGGCACTGCCGTAGGAGACAAAGCCTGCAGCCTTGTTGTTCCACTCGGCGTATAGGTAGTCGAGGGCGTTTTTCAGGGCGCCGGAGGTGCCGTGGTTGTATTCCGGGGTGACAAAGACATAGGCGTCGAATGAAGCGATCTTGGCGGACCAGGCTTTGGTGTGAGGTTGGCTGTACTGGCCCATGGAGGGCGGCACTGGTTCGTCCAGCAGTGGCAGATTGAAGTCCTTGATATCGACCAGCTCGTACTGGGCATCGTTGCGCTTTTGCGCGTGCTCAAGCACCCAGCGGGCAACCGCTTCGCCGTTACGTCCGGGCCGGGTGCTTCCAAGAATAATGGCGACTTTCAACATGGCTTTTCTCCTTGTGATCACAGGAGGCGGCTAGACGGCAAAACTATGGTCTCCGTGCGGTTCTGTTAGTTGTACTAATAAAAGGGCGTGGACCCAATGGTGGGGCGCTTTGGGATTCCAAGCCGCTACTTTTGGGAATGACAGGTACGCCTTATGGAACAAAAGGTACGTCTTGACGTACGTACTTAAGAGCGTACACTTTTCGGTGTTCAACACACTTGAGGTGCGTCATGACCGGAATTTCTGCAACTGAGGCGCGTAGCAAACTGTATAGGTTGATTGATGAAACCGCTGAGTCCCACCAACCCATCGTCATCATGGGTAAGCGACATAAAGCGGTTTTAGTGTCTGAGGAGGATTGGGCCGCAATCCAGGAAACGCTTTACCTGCTCTCGGTGCCGGGGATGCGAGAGTCTATTCGTGAGGGCATGGAGACCCCCATCGATGAGTGCGAAGGAGAACTGGACTGGTGACATGGACGTTGGTCTATACCAAGCAAGCCCAGAAAGACGCAAAGAAGTTAGCCTCCAGCGGCTTAAAGCCGAAAGCCCAGGAGTTGCTGACACTCATCGCGGAAGATCCATACCGAAAGCCACCTCCGTTTGAGAAGCTCGTGGGTGATCTCGCGGGCGCCTGTTCACGCCGAATCAACATTCAGCATCGTCTGGTGTACCAGGTGCTAGAAGACGAGCGCGTGGTGAAAGTGCTACGGCTATGGAGCCATTACGAATAAGGCACGACCGCCCGCACTGTATGATCACGGCCTTTCCCAGCAGCGCGCATGTAATCCTCGATGGGATGATGCGCTGATGGCGATCAGTCCGGAGTAGTCCGGCCAGTCTTTGGCTTGGCTTTGGACGAAGCCGCTTTGGGTTTGCTTCTGGCTGAGGTGCTGGTCGTTTTGGTGCCGGGCGAGGCTTTGTCCACTGGCGCCTCCGGCGTGCTACCCGCCTGCTCAAGCCAGAGCAGGGCTTCCACATAGGCTACGAACCGATTGAGATAGGCCGGCGAGATATCGCGCATGGTCGCCAGCGAGCGGGTGACCAGCTTGTGGGAGGTGAGCGGGCCGGCATCGGCGGGTACGTTGCCGAGCGCCTGGGTGACCCGCTGCTCATTGCTCTGTTTGGCCCAGGTATCCCGCACCAGGCGCAGGGCCTTGAGTTCGTTGGTGGCCGATCCGGTGGGGCGCGACGCTTCCACTGGGGTGATACCCAAGGCCTGCAGGGCCTCGGCTTCCTGTTGGCGCAAGCGCTCTTCCAAGGTCGGCGCGTGGTTCTCGGTGGGTGTTTCCGTGATGGCGGCGTTTTGCAGCGCTTCGGTGAGGGTGGCAACCGAGGTCGTTCGCTGGCTAGCGCGCAGGCGGATGTGATACTGGGTGAGGCCCCGAAAATCCTTGGCGGCGTGTAAGCGCCGGGCTTCGTCGGAAGCGTTGGGAAACTCGGTTTCAATGCGCGTCACCAGCGCCAGGCCTTCCGCTTCCGCCTGAGTGAGCCGCGCCTGAAAATCTGCCAATGCGCTAGTCAGCCGTTGCTCCAGCAGTGCGCGAACCGCTGCGGAATGTCCGTTGCAGCGCTCCGCTAATGACTCCAGAAATCGCCAGCCCACCGGGTCGAACTGTTCCGCGCCCTGTTCGCGGAGCGCGGACAGGGCTTGCGTCAGATCCTGCAGGGGCGCTGACTCGGCTTGCGGCTGGCTCATGGTTGGGCGCTGGCCCGGGGTGTGGACTGAGGCTGAGCCGGAGCCTGGGTGGCGGCCGTTACCTTGGGCACGGGCGCCATTTCCACCCGCCGGTTCTGGGCGCGGCCTTCTGCATCCGTATTGGCGGCAATGGGCTGTTCGGCGCCAAAGGCGGCGGCGAATACCATGGAGGCGGGCATGCCGGCGTCGATCAGGGCGCGGGTGACGGTCAGCGCGCGCTGGGCGGACAGCTCCCAGTTATCGGCGAAATGGTTGTTTCCCTTCTGGATCGGCAGGTCGTCGGTGAAGCCGCTGACCATCAGAATCTCTTCCCGCTGGCCGAGATACAGACGCAGGGGTTCCACCAGACTCTGGAGCAGCTGGCGGCCTTCCGCCTGGAGTTGGTCGGAGTTGAGCGCGAACAGCACGCTGCCGCTGATGCCGATGCGGCCATCCACCAGGGTGACGCGACCGCTGCCCAGGGGATCGGCCAGGGCTTCTTCCAGGGCCATGCGGCGTTGCTCTTCGGCCTGACGCTTGCTGATTTCTTCCTGCAGGCTGTTGGCCAGTTCCAGCTGTACGCCCAGAACCCACACCAGAATGAGCACGAAGGCGCCCAGAAGGCCTGCCATCAGGTCGCCGAACACACCCCAGATGGGCGTGCCCTGATCGAGGCTGGTTTCCAGATCGTCCATCAACCCACCTTCGCCTGCGGCAGCTCACCCGGCTGGATCTGACGGAACTCGTCCAGTACCGCTTTTTGCGACATCAGGCTGAGGTCAATCAGTTCCCGCGCCTGGGCCACGTAATAGGCAAGTTGTTCGTCGCTGCGGGTGGCGGAGTTGTCCAGCGCCGCCTGGATCTGGGTCAGGTTCTCGACCAGCTTGTCGTTGGATTCACCGAAACGCTGGATCGCCACCTGGAAGGCATCGCTCAGGCTGGCGATTTCCACCGCACTGCCGGTGACCTGGGTGGCGATGTCGGTGAGCTTGGCGGCTTCCTCGCCGACCTGGCTCTGGAATTGGCTGCCCACGCTTTGCAGCATGTCGGACGAGGCCTGTACCAGCGATTCGATGGCGGCGCGCTGCTCGGCGGTGCCCTGGTTGAGGGTGGTGAGCAGATTGTCGAGTCCGCTCATGATGCGGCCACGTTCGTCCAGCAACTGGTTATCGCGGGCGGTGGTGTTGGACATTTCCTGACGCAGCTGGCTGATCACCTCGGCGGCGGCGCGCGGCGCTTCCGAGGCGGTTTCGATCAGGCGGGTCATGGGCGCTTCCAGCGCGGTGCCGAGGGTGGCGAGATGTTCCGCCAGGGCTGCCTGCAGTGTGGCAAGGCGGGCCACGGCGGCGTCACCGCGGGCGGCTTCGTCATCGCGCAGGGCGGTAAATTCGGTACGCAGCAGTTGGGCCAGTTGATCCATGCGCTCGCCGTGCTGGCGCAGCCAGGCTTCTTCGGTGGCTAAGCGGGTACGCGCCAGTTCCTCGGACGCATTGAGCAACTGAGACGCCTCGCCGACCAGTTGACTGGTGCTGGCGCGGGTCTGTTCGCCGATGTCGCGGGCGGTGGTTTCCAGGGTCGCGCAGATCTGGCGCTGGTAGGCCAGGGTCTGCTCGCCCGCCTGCTGCCATTCCTGACGCAAGGCAGTAGCCAGCGACTCCAACGTGGTGCGCCAGAGTTCCAGACGCTGCTGGTCGCCCTCGGCTTGAGCCTGACGGGACGCGGCAGCGGCTTCATTGAAAGCGGCGAGCAGGGTGCTGGTGCGCTGCTCGAAGGTCTGGTTAAAGCCGGCCAGGGACTGGTTGAGGCCAGTGAGCCAATCGGTGTTGGACTGCTGATGCTGGGACAGCGCCTGCTGCCAGGTGCCGGCAACGTCGGTGGCGGCTTGTTTGAACTGCTCGGACAACCCTGCCAGTTGGCTGTGGGCACTGTCGCGCAGACTGTCGTGGGTGGTGCGGGCCAGCTGGGCGATCTCCGCCATGGCTTCGGTGACCACCGGCTTGATGCTCTCACCCGCCAACCGACCGCTGGCGGCCAGGCTGTCCTTGAGCGAGCATTCCACGGAGTGGGCCAACTCGCGATAGCTGTTCTGGGCTTCGGTGTGGAAGCGCTCCTGGTTGGCCAGCAGGTTGTCGTTCAACTGCTGGTTCATGCGTTCCATTTGTGCGGCCATAACATTCAGGCGCTCCACCAGATCGGGCAGTGCCTCGCTCTGGCGCTGCAGGGCCTTGATGGTTTCCTGGCGGTGATGGGTGAGGGAGAAGGCGCGCAGCACGGTCGCGATCTTCTGATCCAGCACCTGGGACTGCTGCAAGCGCTCGCGCCGCGCCAGGGCGGCGATCAAGCCCAGCAGGGCGGAGCCGGCGACACCCGCCACCGAGGTGCCGAACGCCAGGCCCAGCCCCTTGATGGGCGCGGCCAGGCCAGCACGAATGGTATCTAGTTGGGTGGTGCTTTCCAGTGCCGAGACGGCACCGTTGAGGGTGACGACCATGCCGAGGAAGGTCCCGAGCATACCCACCATCACCAGCAGGCCGACAAGATACGAGGTCAGGGCCGGGCCAGGCAGGCCGCTACGTTCACCTTCGATGCGCAGGCGCACCGCATTGCGCAGCGACGATGGTACTTTCTCCAGCCAGGCATCCAGACTGGGCATAGATTCGGGGATCTGGTTCAGGGCCTGGGCCAGGGCGGCAGTCTGGCGCCGAAAGCGCAGCATCTCGAAGCCGCCAACGGCGTAGATGGCGCCGATCAGGGCGGTGATCGCCAGCGCCAGGCTGTGTTGGCCATCGAAAAAGCCGGCGCCGATCCAGGTAATAACCGCCGCGCCAATCAGGAAGGCGAGGGCGAACAGGGAGCGATTCATGGTTGGGTCTGTACCTCGTGTCTGAGTGCGTCAACCAGTCCGAGAACCGGTTGTAGCCGAACATCCAGTTCGGCCAGGAGAAGGGCTTGCAGCTCGCCGCAAAAACGCGCCAGCCAACCGCCGGGCCGTAGCCAGACGGCAGGCTCGTCCGGAACGGTCGATGACTGCGACTGCCGGTGGGCGTCCTGGAGCTGGGTAAAGCGTTTGTGCAGCAGCGTGGGAATCAGGTTGAACAGCTTGCGGGCGCGCTCCTGCAGGATTTCATCGAACGCCGCATCCAGCAGGGCGAGCTGCTTGAGTTGCGGCGATACCAATGACACCGCATTGCGCACGCTGGCCTGCAGGTTACGCAAGTGCCAGTGCATTTCCCGCTGGTGGGTGGCGTGGAAGCGCTGGAACGGCTCATAGGCCAGCGGCTCACCCTCGGCACTGGCGGCCACGACCGGCAGCTTGATACGGGTTGGGCCGGCGCCGGGCGTGCAGCTTTTGACGATGGCGGCGACCAGCCTCGCGCGCGCCTGCAGAATTTCCGCTTCCAGGGTCTCGATCTGCGCTTGCCGGGCCGTGTCCGTTAACGGCGTTCCGGTCGTTGTGGGCCGGTGCGTGTTGGCCGCCGACAGGATCAGCGCCTCATTAAAGCCGAACATCTGCCCCAGGCGCTCGGCAAAATCGCTGGATGCGCCCGCGACTTCGGTGCCGGTCAACTCCCCGAGCAAGCGGACGAGCTTGGACTGATGGCTGGCGGTGCGTGCTGTGGCCTGGGTCATATTGTGTAAAGTCTTCCAACTCGCCGCGCGGGCGACGGTAGATCGGGGGAAAACAGGTTCGCTGGCGCGCAGGGAGCCAGGTCATTAGGCTAGATGGCAAAGAGGGCTTGGCGTAGGCCGGAAATCCCGATTCGTGCGCAGGCAGTATGGCGGATTTCGCGGAATGTTCAAGATCTTGTCGGTTCGCTAAATGCTGAGTAAACATCGGATTTCCGAACGATTCCGGTAAGATGTGCGAGCGAATTCGCTGTGAACCAGTCGGTGGCTTCATTCGATGTGTTGCAGCTTCACTCAAGACCCCAACGACGTAGGATGCTCTGATGGATGAATTAATGAATATCAATGGCGAAGCTTCGGTCATGCTGGATCAAGCCATCGCCATGGCGATGATTTACGCGCCCCGGGTGGTGCTGGCCATCATTACGCTGCTGATCGGCCTCTGGCTTATCCGTCGCCTGGTGAATGTGCTGGACCACAAGCTCGGCGCCAAGGACCCCACCCTGAACAGCTTCCTGCGCGGGTTGGTGAGCGTGGTGCTGAAGGTTTTGTTGCTGGTGTCCGTGGCGTCCATGGTGGGAATTGCCACCACCTCGTTCGTCGCCGTGATTGGTGCGGCAGGCCTGGCCATCGGCCTGGCGCTGCAGGGCAGTCTGGCAAACTTCGCCGGTGGCGTGCTGATCCTGATTTTCAAGCCGTTCAAGGTGGGCGATGCCATCGAGGCGCAAGGATTCGTGGGTACCGTCATAGAGATTCAGATCCTGCATACGATTCTCAACACCTTCGACAACCGCCGGGTGGTGATTCCCAATGGCAGCCTGTCCAATTCCAGCCTGATCAACATGAGTATCAACACAACGCGCCGGGCCGACATGAGCTTTGGCATTAGCTATAACGACGACATCGATAAGGCCAAGGCAATCTGCCAGCGCCTGATCGAAGCCGATCCCCGGGTACTGAAAGACCCCGCGCCGCTGATCGTGGTAGGTTCGTTGGGCGACAACTCGGTTAACTTGACCGTGCGTTGCTGGACGAACGCGTCAGATCTCTGGCCGTTTCAGTGGGATATGCTGGAGCGGGTGAAGAAGTCCTTCGACGCGGAGGGCATCACCATCCCTTTTCCACAAAGGGACGTGCATCTGTACAAGGTCGAGTAAGAGGCTCCGGGTTAAGAGTCTCTTAATCGCCAGGTGCTATCTCTCTAAACGGGATATCTGAAAGTGATCTATCGCAAAGTGGGATTTCTCAAAGAGCTATAGCATAACCACCTAAACACCGGCCAGAACGGAGCGCCCCATGATACGCAACCCATCGCGACGAACCTTTGTGAAAGGCATTGCGGCGGGCGGCGCCCTGGCCGGGCTGGGGCTCTGGCGGCCACCGGTCTGGGCATTGACCAGCCCGGGCGAGCCAACGGTGTTGGCGGGGCGGGAGTTCGACCTGAGCATTGGCGAGGCCACCATCGGCATCAATGGTGCGCCCCGTACTGCCCTGACCATCAACGGCACCGTGCCCGGGCCGCTGCTGCGCTGGCGCGAAGGAGATACCGTGACCCTGCGGGTGCGCAACCGGCTAGAGGAGACCACCTCCATCCACTGGCACGGGATTATCCTGCCGGCCAACATGGACGGGGTGCCGGGCCTGAGCTTTCGGGGCATCGACCCCAACGGCGAATACATCTACCAGTTCAAGGTGCGCCAGAACGGCACCTATTGGTATCACAGCCACTCCGGTTTTCAGGAGCAGGCCGGCGTCTACGGCCCGCTCATCATCGACGCCAGGGAGCCGGAGCCCTTCCAGTACGACCGCGACTTCGTGGTGATGCTGAGCGACTGGACTGACGAGGATCCGGCCCGGATCTTCGCCAAGCTCAAAAAGCAGTCCGACTACTATAACTTCCACCAGCGCACCGTTGGTGATTTCCTTGATGACGTGCGTGATAAAGGCTGGCGTGAGGCACTGAGCGACCGCTGGATGTGGTCCCGCATGCGCATGGCGCCCACTGATCTGGCGGATGTGTCCGGCTATACCTACACCTATCTCATGAATGGTCTCGCCCCCAACGGCAACTGGACCGGGCTGTTCAAGCGCGGCGAACGGATCCGTCTGCGCTTTATCAACGGCTCCGCCATGAGCTATTTCGATGTCCGGATTCCCGGGCTCAAGATGACGGTGGTGGCGGCGGACGGCCTGCATGTGAAGCCGGTCCGTGTGGACGAGTTCCGCATTGCCGTGGCGGAAACCTATGACGTGATCGTCGAACCGGAAGACGCCGAGGCCTACACCATCTTTGCCCAATCCATGGATCGCACAGGTTTTGCCCGCGGCACCTTGGCGTTGCGACCCGGACTTGAAGCGCCGGTCCCCGAGCCGGATCCCCGGCCGTTGCTCGGCATGGGGGATATGGGGATGAGCCACGGTGACATGAGCCACGGTGACATGGGCCACAGTGAGATGAATCACGGTGACACGAAACATGGCGATATGAATCACGGCAGTACTGCGCAGGATATGAGCCATGGTGACCATGAAAGCGGCGATAGCCAAGCCGAGCACATGAACCATGGGCAGGCCACGCCCATGGCCGGCATGCAGGCGCACCCGCCCTCTGAGGAGGGCAATCCACTGGTGGACATGCAAACCATGACGCCCAAACCGGCGCTGGACGACCCGGGAATTGGCCTGCGCGACAACGGCCGGCGGGTGCTGACCTATGCCGACCTGCGCAGTGTGTTCGCCGATCCGGACGGGCGCGAGCCGTCGCGGACTATCGAGCTGCATCTGACCGGCCACATGGAGAAGTTCGCCTGGTCGTTCGACGGCATCAAGTTCTCTGACGCAGAGCCTCTGCGGCTCAAGTACGGCGAGCGGGTGCGTATTGTGCTGGTGAACGACACCATGATGACCCACCCAATCCATCTGCATGGCATGTGGAGCGATCTGGAGGACGAGCAGGGCAACTTCCTGGTGCGCAAGCACACCATCGACATGCCGCCGGGCACCCGGCGCAGCTATCGGGTAACGGCGGATGCCCTGGGGCGCTGGGCCTATCATTGTCATCTGCTGTTTCACATGGAAGCCGGCATGTTCCGCGAAGTGCGGGTGGAGGAATAGATGAGCAAGTTTTCCAGCCTCGCTCTGTTGCTGTCTGGCATCCTGACCACTACCAATGTGCTCGCGCAGGATGCAATGAATCATGACGACCACCATGCCCATGGACAGGATCATGGACAGATGCATCATGACCAAGAAGAGCCTGGTCACCAGCAACACCAGCAACACCAGCAACACCAGCATCATCAGGCGCCGCCCACGGGTGTGGTGCCGGAACTCATCGATCAGGACCGCTCGGCGGCCTTTATCGATTCACCCGGACATACGGTGCATGACCAAGCCATCAGTTATTACGTTCTGCTCGACCGCCTGGAGTGGCAGGACGCGGACGAGGGAACTGGATTCCATTGGGACCTGGACGGCTGGGTTGGCGGCGATATTAACCGGCTCTGGCTGCGGTCCGAAGGCGAACGCACGGATGGCGTGACCGAAGAGGCGGAACTCCAGCTCCTCTATGGCCGTGCCATTTCTCCCTGGTGGGATCTGGTGGTGGGCGCGCGGCAGGACTTCGAACCGGGCTCGCCGCAAACCTGGGCGGTGCTCGGCTTGCAGGGCATGCCGCTGTATGCCCTGGAGTTGGAGGCCACGGCCTTTGTTGGCGAGGGCGGCCAGACGGCAATCGGCTTTGAAGCCGAATACGACATCCTTTTCACCAACCGCCTGAAACTCCAGCCGGTATTGGAGCTGGATTTTCATGGTCGTAACGATCCGCAACGGGGAATTGGCGCAGGGCTGACCAGCAGTGAATTGGGCTTACGGCTGCGTTATGAGGTGCTGCGGGAGTTCGCGCCATATGTCGGCATGACCTGGCAACGTCTCCACGGCAACACCGCCGACCTGGCGCGCGCGGCGAATGAAGATCGTCACGAAGCGCGCTGGGTGGCGGGTGTGCGGTTCTGGTTTTAAGCCGCCATTTTCCGACATTCAGCCGCACACCGACGGCAGGCCTGCGCGCACTCCTGGCAGTGATCGTGCTTATGCTGCGCGCATTCGTCGCCGCAGGCTTCGCAAATATCCGCGCACAGCAGGCAGAGCTGGCGGGCAAACTGACTGTCCCGCGCCATGAAGGCCGCCGCCATGCGGCAGATCTCGGCACAATCCATATCCAACTGGATGCACTTCGCCATCATCTTAACGTCGTCTTCCGCCAGACAGGCCGTGGCGCAGTGATCGCAGGTGGCGGCACAGGTGTAGCAGGCTTCAATGCAGGCAGCGAATTTCTTGTGGGCCATGGGATCCTCCCGATTGGTTTGTCACTCTCTAGGATCAAGACGTCAGATGTTCCGGGGATTACTGACGCGTTGGGCTAAATGTAGAGAACCGGGCGGTGTGATAAAAATGGCGAGAACGGAATAGGGAAGGAGGTGACGAATTGTTCACCGACATGACGAGTTCTCGTCTGTTGGTGCTATTCTTTTCACCCAAAGATATTGAGGTTCTTGCCTCCGGGGAACCGGACGCAGGGACGCCAACGTCGAACCGGCGTGAAGTGTAGAGAATAGGAAGGACCGCAGTTTGTTGACGCCCAATCAGAACCCCGAACAGAAAGCCCGCGACCGAATTGATCAGCAGTTGCTCCAGGCAGGCTGGGTGGTCCAGCACAACAAGGCGATCAATTTCAGTGCCGGCATTGGCGTTGCCGTGCGGGAATACCAGACCGACGTTGGTCCGGCGGATTATGTCCTGTTCGTGAACAAGCAGGCCGTCGGTGTCATCGAGGCCAAACCCGAGGACTGGGGCCACAAGATCACGACTGTGGAAGATCAATCCCAAGGCTACGCCAATGCCACGCTGAAGTGGGTCAACAATAAGGCTCCTCTGCGGTTTGCCTATGAAAGCACCGGTGTCATCACCCGTTTTACCGATGGCCGCGACCCGGCGCCCCGCTCCCGCGAGCTGTTCAATTTTCACCGTCCGGAAACCCTGGCGGAATGGATGACCCAGCCACACACACTGCGAGCCCGTTTGCAGCAGATGCCGCCGCTGGAAACCGCAGGCCTGCGGAAATGCCAGATCACCGCCGTTACCAACCTGGAGGATTCCTTCCGCCAGGACCGGCCCCGGGCCCTGGTGCAAATGGCCACGGGCTCCGGCAAGACCTTCACGGCCATTACCGCCACTTATCGACTGCTGAAATATGCCCGCGCCAAGCGCATCCTGTTCTTGGTGGACACCAAGAACCTGGGCGAGCAGACCGAGCAGGAGTTCATGTCCTTCCTGCCCAACGACGACAATCGCAAGTTCACCGAGTTATACACGGTGCAGCGGCTGAAATCGTCCTATGTCGCCACCGATACCCAGGTCAGCATCAGCACCATTCAGCGCATGTATTCGCTCTTGAAGGGCGAGGAGCTGGACGAGGCCACCGAGCAGGACAATCCCGCCGAGCGCGGTCCGCTCAACAGGGAGCCGCTGCCAGTGGTCTACAACCCAAAGATTCCGCCGGAGTTCTTCGACTTCATCATCATCGATGAGTGCCACCGCTCCATTTATAACCTTTGGCGCCAGGTGATCGAATACTTTGACGCCTACTTGATCGGACTTACCGCCACGCCGGACAACCGCACCTACGGTTTTTTCAGAAAGAACCTGGTCAGTGAATATGACCATGAAAAGGCCGTGGCCGATGGCGTCAACGTGGGCAACGAAATCTACGTGATAGAGACCGAGAAAACCAAACAGGGCGGAAAACTCAGCGCCAAGCAGCAAGTGGAAAAACGCGAGCGCCTGACCCGTAAAAAGCGTTGGGAAGTGCAGGATGAGGACGAAACCTACAGCGCCAAGCAACTGGACCGCGACATCGTCAACCCGGACCAGATCCGCACGGTGATCCGTACCTTCAAGGAAAAGCTGCCGGACATTTTCCCGGGCCGCAAGGAAGTGCCGAAGACCCTGATCTTCGCCAAGACCGACAGCCACGCCGACGACATCATCAACACCGTGCGCGAGGAGTTCGGCGAGGGCAACCAGTTCTGCAAGAAGATCACCTACAAGATCGAGGAAGACCCGAAGTCCGTGCTGGCCCAGTTCCGCAATGATTTCTACCCGCGTATCGCCGTCACCGTGGACATGATCGCCACCGGCACCGACGTGCGCCCGCTGGAATGCCTGCTGTTCATGCGCGATGTCAAAAGCCGCAACTACTTCGAACAGATGAAGGGCCGCGGCACCCGCACCCTGGACGCCGATAGCCTGAAGAAAGTCACGCCTTCCGCCACCAGCGCCAAGACCCACTACGTGATCGTGGACGCCATCGGCGTCACCAAATCCCTCAAGACCGCCAGTCAGCCGCTGATCACCAAGCCCGGCGTGTCCTTGAAGGATTTGGCCATGGGCGTCATGATGGGCGCCCGCGATGAGGACACCGTAAGCTCCCTGGCGGGTCGCCTGGCCCGGCTCGACAAACAGCTCGACGACAAGGATCGCGCCCGCATCAGCGAGAAGGCTGGCGGCAAACCCCTGTTGCTGATCGTGGGCGAGCTGCTGGATGCCATCAATCCGGACATAATTGAACAAAAGGCCTTGGCCATAGCCCAGCAACCGGAAGGCACCGACCCCGGCGACGGTGCCCGAGCCCAGGCGCGGGAACAGCTGGTGGGGGAGGCCGCCAGCGTGCTGACCGGCGAGCTGGTGGAGTTGATCGACAGCATCCGCCGCGACAAGGAGCAGACCCTTGTTCACGATGATCTGGATGAACTGGTCCGGGCCGAATGGGACGGCGACACCACCGCCAACGCCCAGGCGCTGACCCAGGAGTTCGCCGATTATCTGAATGAGCACCGGGACGAAATCGACGCGCTGAGCATTTATTTCAGCCAACCCGCCCGCCGCTCGGACGTCACCTACCAGATGATCCGCGACCTGCTGGAACGCCTGCGCCAGGACCGGCCCAAGCTGGCCCCCATGCGGGTCTGGCAGGCCTATGCCCATCTGGACCAGTACAAGGGCGACAACCCCCTTGGTGATCTGACGGCATTGGTGGCGTTGATCCGCCGGGTGGTGGGGCTGGACAGCACCTTGTCCACCTATGCCGCGACCGTGCAGCGTAACTTCAAGCACTGGATCTTCCGGCATCACAGTGGCGCCGGTGAAAAATTCAACGAGGAACAAATGGCCTGGCTACAGATGATCCGTGATCATGTGATCAGCTCCTTTCATATCGAACGGGACGATTTGGAAATGGCGCCCTTTGATAGCCATGGCGGGCTGGGGCGGATGTATCAGCTGTTTGGCGAGCGGATGGATGAGGTGATTGAAGAGTTGAATCGGGAGTTGGTAGCGTGACTGTAAGCCATCTTCCTAAAGGCTGGGCTGAACTTTCTCTTTCCGATATTGGTGAATGGCTGGGTGGTGGAACACCGAGCAAAGCAGAGCCAACATTCTGGGACGGTACGATCCCGTGGGTTTCGCCTAAAGATATGAAGGTGACGTCGATTGTTGATACTGAGGACCATATTTCCGAAGCAGCTATAGAACGATCAGCCGTTAAAATGATTCCTCAAGGGTCAATACTGTTTGTGACTCGTTCAGGGATACTTGCTCATTCGTTTCCCGTCGCAACCACAAAATCCATAGTGACTATCAATCAAGACCTCAAAGCGATCGTCCCGCTTAGATGTGTTGAATCTGAGTATCTAGCTTGGAGCTTGAGAGCAACTGCGCGTGAAATTTTGAACAGGTGCACAAAACATGGGACGACGGTTCACAGCATTGAGATTCCTGCGCTAAAAACATGGCGAATATGGGTTCCGCCGCTCAACGAACAACACCGCATCGTCGCCAAAATCGAAACCCTGTTCTCCGAACTGGACAAAGGCATCGAAGCCCTCAAAACCGCCCGCGACCAACTCAAAGTCTACCGCCAGGCCGTCCTCAAGCATGCCTTTGAAGGCAAGCTGACGGCCCGTTGGCGTGAAGAGAATAAGGATAAGCTGGAGACGCCGGAGCAGCTTTTGGTCCGTATCCAGAGCGAACGCGAGGCCCACTATAAGCAACAACTAGAAGCTTGGATGGCGTGGGAGATAAATAGTGAAGGTAGAAAGCCCGCGAAGCCGAAGCCCCCATTAAAGCAAAAGACACAGATCGACGTTGATTTTGAGGTGCCTGATAGCTGGGGCATTCTTGAGCTACAAGCCTTGGCGCTTGAGAGCGTCCTGGGAAAAATGCTGGATAAGCAAAAAAACACGGGAACCGAGAGACCCTATTTAGGGAATATAAATGTTCGGTGGGGTGCATTTAATTTATCCGATCTGAAGTCGATGAGAATCGAAGACACTGAAGTCGACCGCTATTCAGTGAAGCATGGTGACTTAGTCGTGTGCGAAGGCGGGGAGCCAGGAAGGTGTGCTGTCTGGGAAAAAGGGGATGACACGATCTTTATTCAGAAGGCTCTTCATCGTGTCCGTTTCTCTGAATCATACAGTCCCAAATTTGCGTACTATTATTTGGTGTATTCAGCTCCGCTTGAGCGGGTTGTAAAAAACTTCACCGGCACAACGATCAAGCACCTTACAGGTGCCGGGTTAAATAAAATCCAATTTCCAGTTTGTTCGTTGAATGAGCAAGCTGAGGTAGTCAATATTCTCGACGCGCAGTTCTCGGAAATTGAAGCGTTAGAGAAAGAGTTGGCTGATCAGTTAGCCAAGTCCGAAACCCTCCGCCAATCCATCCTGAAAAAAGCCTTCTCCGGCCAACTTGTCCCGCAAGACCCTAACGATGAGCCTTCCAGCGCATTGCTGGAGCGTATACGTGCGGAAAAGGCCCGCCCAGGCTGCACCACCAAGGGCAACAAACGGAAGCAGTCCGCATGAACCACATCAAGGGCCAGTCCCTCGAACTCTTCTTCATCGACGGTAAACCCGACGGCATGCTCACTGCCGAAGTGTTTAACTGGACCGGCCATGTGCTGATGGCACCTCGTACTCAGCTCAGCGCAGCGCTGAAACGCGTCGAGGCACGTTACACCGGTGTTTATCTGCTGCTGGGCGAGGATGACAAAGGCCCACTGGCCTATATTGGCGAAGGTGAGGACATTGGCGCGCGCATCAAAAGCCACGACACCGCCAAGGACTGGTGGACTACGGCGGTGCTGATTACCACCGCTGGCAACAACCTTAACAAGGCTCATGTGAAGTACCTGGAGTCGCGCCTGGTGGAAGAGGCGCTGCGCATCGGCAAGATCGCGCTGGACAACGGCAACACGCCACCGCGCCCGTCTTTGAGCGAAGCGGCACGCGCCAATATGGAAAATTTTCTCGAATACGTATTCATGGTGCTGCCGGCGCTGCGCATCGACAGCTTTCTAGCCCACACGCGACCCAAGTTACAGGCCGCTATGGCGCTTACCGAACAGGATAACAGTGCTGCCGTGGTGTTCACGTTGCGCACACCCAAACACGGTATCGAAGCCACTGCCGCGCTGGAAAATGGCGAGTTTGTGGTGCAAACGGGCTCGACAATCAGCCGCCAGTGGAAAGGCAAAGGCAGCGAGCACACGGCTTATGCCAAGCTGTTTGCCGAGCTGGTGCAGACCGGCGTATTGACGGAGCAGGGCAACCATCGTGTGTTTAGTGAAAACTACGCCTTCAAAAGCCCCAGCGCTGCTGCTGCCGTGGTTAACGGCCGTCCGGCAAACGGCACCACGGAGTGGAAGCTGGCCAACGGCAAGACCTATAAGGAGTGGGAGGCCGAAAAGCTAGCGCAGGAAAACGTGGTAGATGTCTGATGCTGTTCATGCGTACAGTGTTTTTGTATTATCTTTCTTCGGCAACCTGTTGTGTAACCGGTCATGCCGCAAGGAGGCGCGATGAATGACATTGTGATTTTTGAAGGCGACAGCCAGACAGTGGAAGTCCGTTTGGAAGGTGAAACCCTGTGGTTGAGCCTTCAACAACTGGCGGATCTGTTTGGCAGGGATAAGTCGGTTATTTCCCGTCACTTAAAAAATATATTTGATAGCAAAGAGTTAGATCGTGATCGAACTGTTGCAAAAAATGCAACAGCTCAGCAAGAGGGTGAACGGGAGGTGGTCCGACAGGTCGAATATTTCAACCTTGATGTCATCATCTCCGTCGGTTACCGCGTCAATTCGACTCAGGCTACCCGTTTTCGCCAATGGGCCACTCGCGTGCTGCGGGAGCATCTGACCCAAGGCTACAGTCTCAACGAGCACCGCTTGACCCGACAGGGGCTGGATGAGTTGACTAGGGCTGTGGATTTGCTTGGCAAAACGCTGGCTCGGCAGGAGCTTGTTACTGATATTGGCCGTGAAGTGATCGGCCTGATTCTCGGCTATGCACGTACCTGGCGCCTGCTGTTGGATTACGACGAAGACAGGCTGTCCCTGCCAGCTGGTAGCCGCCCGGCTCAGGGCGTGCTGGGTTACGACGAAGCACGTTGGGCACTGGACGCGCTGGCAACTGAATTGAAGAGCCGCGGTGAGGCCAGCGATCTGTTTGCCCGCGACCGGGGCGATAACCTGGCCTCCATTCTTGGCAACATCGAGCAGAGCATGTTCGGTGAAGCGCTTTATAAAACTGGCGAAGAGCGCGCTGCGCATCTGCTTTATTTTGTGATCAAAAATCACCCGTTTTCCGATGGAAACAAGCGCTCAGGGGCCTTTTTGTTCCTGCTGTATCTCCGCCAGGAAGGCATGCGTCTGCCGCTGGATGAATTGGGCCTAACCGCGCTCACCTTGCTGATCGCCGAAAGTGACCCGAAAAATAAGGATTTAATGGTCCGCTTGGTGATGAATCTCTTGGCCCCAGGTACTGAACGAGCGAGAGTCCAATGAGCGGCAAACTCATGCGTAACAGCACAGTGGAGTTTTTAATTTTTACCGGTCAGGCGGGCGAGCAAAGTATTGAGGCGCGGTATGAAGATGACACCATCTGGCTGACACAGAAGCTGATCTCCGAGCTGTTTCAGGTGCAACCGCAGAACATCACCCAGCATCTTAAAAACATCTATGCCGAGGGCGAATTGCAGGAGACCGCAACTTGTAAGGATTTCTTACAAGTTCAAGCCGAAGGCGACCGCCAAGTTAAACGCAGGCAAAAGTTCTACAATCTCGACGCCATCATCTCGGTCGGCTACCGCGTTAACTCCTTGCGGGCCACGCAATTTCGCCAGTGGGCGACCCAGGTGCTGCGCGAATTCGCGATCAAGGGCTATGTCATTGATCGTGAGCGCATGGAGAATGGTACGTTTCTGGGCGAGGATTACTTTGAGCGGTTGCTTGAGGAAATCCGGGAGATCCGCCTCTCGGAGCGGCGCTTCTACCAGAAAATTACCGACATCTACGCCACCAGCGTTGATTACAACCGGGAGGCTCCCACCACCAAGGCCTTCTTTGCCATGGTTCAGAACAAACTCCACTTCGCCATCCATGGCCATACGGCGGCGGAGCTAGTGAAAGCTCGCGCCGATTCCGGCAAGCCCAACATGGGTCTGACGAGTTGGGCCAAGGGGCCAGATGGCAAAATCCTTAAAACCGATGTCAGCAACGCCAAGAACTACCTCAGCAAGGAAGAACTGGACTCCTTGGGCCGAATCGTGAACGCCTATCTTGAGCTAGCTGAAGACCGAGCCCGACGCAAAATTCCGATGACGATGGAAGACTGGGCGAAGCGCCTGGATGCCTTTCTGGCGTTCGATGAGCGGGACATCTTAAAAGACAACGGCAGTATCAGCGCAAAACTCGCCAAGCAATATGCCGAAAGCGAATTTGAAAAATACCGGATTGTTCAGGATCGCCTGTTCGAGAGCGACTTCGACAAACTGATGAAACAGATCGACGAGAAGGATGGCGGGCATGGCGCCTAGCATCCACCGTACCTTGCCTGGGAAAGAACTATGAGCACCGCCCCCATCATTTCCAAAGTCTGGAGTTTCTGTACCACCCTGCGCGACGACGGGGTGGGGTATGGCGACTATCTGGAACAACTGACTTACCTGATCTTTCTGAAAATGGTGGACGAATATTCCAAACCGCCCTATAACCGTAATGTCGGCATCCCGGAGCAATATGGCTGGGCCGCGCTCAAGGCCAAGCGCGGCGCCGAGCTGGAAGTGCATTACGTCGAGTTGCTACGCGCGCTGGGCGTGAAGAAGGGCATGCTCGGGCAGATTTTCACCAAGGCGCAGAACAAGATTCAGGACCCGGCCAAGCTGTATCGTTTGATCGACATGGTGGACAGCACCCAATGGGTGATGATGGGTGCCGACGTCAAGGGCGATATCTACGAAGGCTTGCTGGAAAAGAACGCCGAGGATACCAAGTCCGGCGCAGGCCAGTATTTCACGCCCCGGGCCCTGATCCGGGCCATGGTCGAGTGCGTGCGCCCCGAGCCGGGCAAGACCATTGCCGATCCGGCTTGTGGCACGGGTGGGTTTTTCCTGGCGGCCTACGACTTTCTCACCGATTCCACGAACTACTCCCTGGACAAGGCGCAAAAGACCTTTCTCAAGCACGAGACCTTTTACGGCAATGAGATCGTCGCCAACACCCGGCGCATGTGTTTGATGAACATGTTCCTGCACAATATCGGCGAGATCGACGGCGATTCCTTGGTGTCGCCGAATGACGCCCTGGTGGCGCCAAGCCCGCGGAGCTTCGACTATGTGCTGGCCAATCCACCCTTTGGCAAGAAAAGCTCCATGAGCTTTACCAACGAGGACGGGGAGCAGGAAACTGATGACCTGACCTACAACCGGCAGGATTTCTGGGCCACCACGTCCAACAAGCAGCTCAACTTCGTGCAGCATATCCGCACCATGCTTAAAACCACCGGCAAGGCGGCGGTGGTGGTGCCGGACAACGTGCTGTTCGAAGGAGGCGCCGGCGAAACCATTCGGCGAAAGCTGCTGGAGAACACGGACCTGCACACGATCCTGCGCCTGCCCACCGGCATCTTTTACGCCCATGGCGTGAAGGCCAATGTGCTGTTCTTCGATAACCAGCCGGCCAGTCCGAACCCCTGGACCCGGGAGGTCTGGTACTACGATTACCGCACCAACATTCACCACACGCTGAAAAAGAAGCCGTTGCGATTCGAGGATCTGTCTGAGTTTGTGACCTGCTATAACCCAAAGAATCGCCACCAACGCACCGCGACCTGGGATCCCGAACAAAATCCGGATGGGCGCTGGCGCAAGTTCAGCTATGAGGAGCTAATCGCACGGGATAAGACCAGCCTGGACCTGTTCTGGCTGAAAGACAAAAGCCTAACCGATCTCGATAACCTGCCGGAGCCCGATGAGCTGGCCGAGGAAATTATCGAGAATATCGAGGCGGGCTTGAGCAGCTTCCGCGCGGTTCTAGCTGGATTGAGCAAATAGCGGCAAAGACGCGTTCTGACGCCGAGCTTTTCCACGAGAGATAAGCCGGCTTCTCGGAAGAGTTAGTCTGTGCTACCGTAGCCGCGCCTCGTTCATAGCCAAGATGGATCTTGTATGAAAACCCTCATTGGATTGTTCTTTGCCTTTCTGCTGTTCGCGTCGACCACTTGCCGCGCCGATGTTTTGGTGCTGTCGCATGGGCTGAAGCTTGAATATCCTGCCCCGACCCTGATCAGTCATACGGGGCAGAGTCTGATTTTTAAATATGCCGATTGGTCGCTTGTACACGAAGTTGTGAACCCAGCGACGATCTACGCAAAGGTTGATTTAACGGGCATCGAGAGCCTTTTCATCAAGTCCATCTTCGACGAGAAGGAGCGCGATAAACTACCGGCATGGCTCGCTTCATTGTCATCGGAGCAGGCTAAGGAACTCGGAGTTACAGGTCGTACCACGGGAAAGAAGACGGTAGGCGAGGCGGAACTGCTATCTGTTTTCGACGAGAACAGAGCTAGCGGGCACATTTATCTGTTTGAAGGCTCGCGGATTCATCATTTCGTGGTGCAAGGCCAGAAGGGAGCTTTCAAGAGCATAATCGACAACATCAAGGAGCGATGACATGGATATACATGAAAGGGATGATTTGAGGGCATTTTTGGTGGCGCTGTTTGGGAATATGGCCAGTGGCTGGCCGATGACGGAACAAATGTTTGATCTCACCTATGAACTTGTTTCGGAATCGGCAAGCTGTTCCAAGGCCATGGATTACGTGCCGCGCCCACTGCCTCCTGGGCGGGAACCATTCAAATGGTTAGCCAAGGAGGTGAGAGGTATGTTCCTGCGTCAGCTCAAGCAGGATAAGGATTATTATGCCCTCTGCCTATCAGCGGCGACATATCGAATGTCAACCCGATTTCAGATGGCTGCACAAGGCGTGTAACGCCTGTCGATAAAACTCCTAGGGCAATATGCTCAACTCCATTCTGGCGAACAACAGTCGTGGAACCGTCGTCACCATAGATTCAGCGGATTGCCCTTTAGCACCTGTTCTCTGATCAAGACTGGGTGGTATCCACGTTCGTGGTGATGGCCTCCGCCACGTACTCGGTCTTACCCAACCGGAACCACAGTGCGTAAAGCGCCGGCACGTACAGTAGGGTAATCAGCGTACCCACGGCGACGCCACCGATCAGCACATACGCCAGTGGTCCCCAGAAGCGGTCGAGGGTGAGGGGGACGAACGCCAGCACCGCCGCCAGGGCGGTCAGGATCACCGGCCGGGCTCGGCGCACGGCGGCTTCCACCACTGCGCTGCGGGCTTCCATGCCGTCATTCATGTTGTCCTGCACCTGCTGGGTCAGGATCATGGTGTTGCGCATCAGAATCCCGGCCAGGCCGATCAAGCCGAGCAGGGCAACGAAGCCGAACGGCTGGTTGAACAGCAGCAGCGCCAGCACCGCGCCGATCAGTCCCAGGGGCGCGGTGGCGATCACCATGAAGGTGCCGGAGAAGGAGCGCATCTGGAGCATGATGAAGGTCAGCATCAGGGCGATCATCAGGGGCTGCAGCTTCTGGATGGAGGCATCCGCCTTGCCGGATTGTTCCACCGAACCGCCGATCTCGATCCGATAGCCATCGGGCAGGCTGGCGCGCAAATCTGCCAGCTGGCGCCAGATGGCCGCTGTCACGTCCGGTGCCTGCGCACCCTGGACATCTGCATGGATCGCCAGGAAGGGCTCGCGGTTATAGCGCTTGATGACGGGCTCCTCGTAGCGGATTTCCAGCGAGCCCAACTGGGCCAGCGCGACCTTGCGGCCATCCTGGGTCTTGATCTCCAGCACTTCCGGCATGGGCGAGCCGGCACGCAGGCCGCGGGCGCGCACTTCCACGGTGCGGATGTCCTGGCGCACTTCGGTCACCGGCACCCCATCGAGCTGGAACTGCAGTTGCTGGGCCACATCGCGGGGCGTCAGGCCCATCAGCCGCAGGCGCTCGCTGTCCATCACCAGATGCATGACGGGCGCCCGTTCGTCCCACTCCAGATGGCTGTCGAGGGTATTGGGGTGCGCGGCCATGATCTCCCGTACCCGGTGGCCGATCTCCCGCAGTTGGACCGGATCCTTACCCATCACCCGGAAACTCACCGGCCAGACCACGGGCGGACCGTAGAGCAGGCCGCTGACCCGCACCCGGGCTTCCGGGAACTCGCCGTTGTCCACATGGCGCTGCATTTCCGTCATGATGCGTTCCCGATCCTCGACCGAGCCGGCGATGGCAATGACCTTGGCAAAGGCCGGGTCTGGCTGTTCCGGGTTGGCGGAAATGAAGAACCGTGGTGCGCCGGCGCCCACATAAGCCGACAACGTCTTCACCTCGGGCATACTTGCGAGAATCGCCTCGACCTTGCGGGTGGTGGCGTCGGTGGCGCCCACGGCGCTGCCTTGGGGCATGAAGACGCTGACCAGCACTTCCGGGCGGTCGGAGCTGGGGAAGAACTGTTTCTGCACCAGGGTGCCCATGGCGACGATGCTCAGCACCAGCAGCCCCAGCGTCAGGGCCACGACGCTCTTGCGGTAGCGCACGCAAGCGCTGATGAGGTTGCGCAGGCGCTGGTAGCCGCGTGAGTCATAAATGGAGGTGCCGGCATGGGCGTGCACCTTGAAACTGGGTAACAGCTTAACGCCCAGGTAGGGGGTGAAGGTGACCGCCACCAGCCAGGACACCAACAGTGCATAGGCCAGTACCCAGAAAATGTTGCCGGCGTACTCGCCGACGCCGGACTGGGCAAAGCCGATGGGCACGAAGCCCGCTACCGTGACCAGGGTGCCGAACAGCATGGGCGCGGCGGTAACGCTCCAGGCGTGGCTGGCGGCCCGTACCCGGTCCCAGCCTTCCTCCATCTTCACGATCATCATCTCGATGGCGATGATGGCGTCGTCCACCAACAGGCCGAGCGAGATGATCAAGGCACCGAGGGTGACCCGGTCCAGGTTGACGTTGGTGAGTTTCATCAACAGGAAGGTCAGCCCCAGGGTGATGGGAATGGCAATGCCCACCACCAGGCCAGCCCTGAGACCAATGGCGAGGATACTGACGCCCATGACCACGGCCACGGCGACCAGGAACTTGATCTGGAAGAGATTCACGGCCTCTTCGATCACCGTGGTCTGGTTGGTCAGTGCCGTGAGTTCCATGCCCAGGGGCAGGCGGCTCTGTTCCCGTTCCAGAAAGGCTTCCAGGCGTTCGCCAAAGGCCAGGCCGTTGGCGCCTTTGTTCATGACGACGCCCAGCAGGATGGAATCCTGCCCCTGCGCCCGCACCAGATAACTGGGGGGATCTTCATAGCCGCGGCGTACGGTGGCGAGATAGGACAATTTGATCAGGCGCTCGCCCACCCGAATCGGGACCGCGGCCAGTTTATCCGGGTCGGACAGATCCGCGTCCATGCGCAGGTAAACCCGGGGCCCGGCCAGATCCATTTGCCCGGCGGGAATCAGCTGGTTGTTGGCCGCAATGGCGTCGAACACGGCTTGTGGCGAGGTGCCGAGGTTGGTGAGGCGGGGCACGTCGAATTCCAGATAGACGCGCTCGCTGCGCTCACCCAGCAGCAAGGCCTTGTGGATGCCTTCTACCTGCTGCAGGCGGTCGCGAATGGCTTCCGCCTCCCGGGTCAGTTCCCGCATGGGCAGACCGGGCGCGGTCAGCGCGATCAGGGAGAAGTACACATCGGAGAAGTCATCGTTGACGATGGGGCCGATAACGCCCGTGGGCAGGCGGCTGGCTTCATCCTGCATGCGCCGGCGGACCTGATAGAGCAGTTCCGGGATGCGCTCGCTAGGGGTGTAATCATGGAATTCCACCAGCAGGTCGGCGCGACCGGGACGGATGGTGGTCTCGATCCGGTAAAGAGAGTCCACCTCCTGAATCCGCTTTTCCAGCCGGTCCACCACCTGTTGCTGCATGTCCTTGGGGGTGGCGCCGGGCCAGAGGGCGGACACCACCATCACCCGCACGGTAAAGGCCGGATCTTCCGCCCGTCCCAGCGACAGAAACGCATGGATGCCCGCAGCGACCGACAGGAGGATAAAAAACAGCGTTACCGCGCGCTCGCGGACCGCCAGCGCCGACAGGTTGAGAAAGCTCATTGGCCGTGCTCCCGCACCGCCATGCCCGGCGTGAGCAGATGGGTACCCAGCGCGATCACCCGCGTATCCGGCGCCAGTTCGGCGCGGATGCGGGCATGTTCAGGCCCCAGGGTAAGAATCTCGACCGGCACCGGTTCTGCCCGATGGTCAACCACGCGCCAGATGCGAGGACCGCCGGCCCGTTCATCCAGGGCGCCCAACGGAACCACCAGGGCGCCGGACTGGGTGGGGGTGCTGAGGCCAATCTGCACCACCATGCCTAAGGGCAGCGAAACGTCCTTGTCGAGCACCCGATAACGGGCGCGCCAGGTGCGGCTGAGCTGGTCGGCGGCACCGGCGACTTCGCGCAGTTCAACCGCCACGCTGCCACCGTTCGGTAGCCGGGCCCGGCCTTCCTTCGGCGGCTGGCTTCCATCGGCGAGAAAGACTTCAATGTCCTGGTCGCCCTCATGCGCCAGCAGGCCAATGGCCTGCCCCTGTCCCACCACCTGGCCCGGCTCGCCGGTTACTTCGATCAGAACGCCGGCATGCTCGGCATGCAGTTCGGCATAGTTCAGCGCGTTGCGGGCTTGCGCCAGGCTGGCCTGGGCCGCATCACGCTGGCTGCTGGCATTGTTCACCGCCAATTCAAAGCGTGCCAGCGCCTGGGCGCTGACAAACTGCTGCTCTACCAGTTGCCGTTGCCGCTCAAGCTCGCTTTTGGCGGTGGCCAGCTCCGCTTCCGCCGCGGCGACCTGAGCGCTGGCAACCCGTTCCGCAGCCTTTAGATCCCGAGGGTCGAGGCTGAACAGCTTTTGCCCGGCCGACACCCGTTGTCCGGCATCCACATGGCGCGCCAGGATGCGACCGCCGACCTGGAAGGCGATGGGGGTTTCATAGCGGGCGCGCACGGCACCGGACAGGCTGATCAGCGTAGCGCCGTCGTTGGCTACGGCAACCGTTTTGACCCAGGGAACGTCCGGTCGCGCAGGTTGTTCGGCCGTAGGCTCCGAGCAGGCGGTGAGGGTGAAAACGGCGAGAAGGGACGCAAGCTGCAGCGGTAGCCTGGATTTTTTTAACATCTTATTGTGCTCTGGCTGAAGACTGAGGGTTTGTGCACGTTTGTACGCATGGTCGCAAGCGTACCTGAAGTGACGGTCACAATAAATCCTTCCGTATTGAATGACAGAGCATCGAGGACGCCACAGTTAAGATCCACTGACTCATATTTCTTACATGCCAGAATTTTTTACAGAAGAACTTGGTCATTTTTTAAGTGATGCGCCCTTTTTTTTGTTTGATTTTTGAACGACTTATGCCGCAGCCCGCGCCGTGCTTGTATTGCGGCGAGGTCGACTATATGGACGGCATAATGATGAACGGTTCGTCATTGTCGGTGGAATTAACATCAGCACTCTAAATCAACCAAATTTAAAGACACCTCTGGTGTGCGGCGGCTTACTAACGTGGACTTTTGGAGACATGGCATTAGCTTTGCTATTCAGTCGAGGCCATTCGGGGAGAATGGAGCGACGCGAGTCGATCAACAAAAACAAGCGATTCACCCTCTTCTGTGAAGGAAAACACAATGAAAGCATGGAAATTAGCCGCCGCCGTTTCTTCAATCATGTTTGCCAGCTCCGCCATGGCGGTCGAAATTTTAACCGACAGCCTGCAGAACACCTTGAATGGCATCGGTGCCACCGGCGTTGATGTTCAGAATGATCAAATTGGCTATGACGAAACCTGGGCGGTCAGCGCCACGGGCGGCTCAGTCTCCACGATGGTGGTCGAGCTTGCCAGTCTGCGCAATGAGAATACTTTCGGCGTTTACGACCCCACGAATATAAGCGCGAAAGTTCAGCTGTTCGCAGGTGGAAATAATCCCGGATTCCGTATTACTTTTGGCATCACTGACGACGGCAGCGTCATTCTTAACTCCGACGACAGCGGTGTCGACTTTGCAGGGAACCTCTTTGGTTATTACATCAGTAACAGTACGGGAACGTTTTATTCCCAGACTGGCCTGAATGCTGATGGGATTGACCACATGGTTGCCTTTGCGGGGAATGGCGATACTGTAGATCTGCCTATATGGGCGCCAGGCGAGTTTGGAGCAGGTCAGTATATCCTTGCTTGGGAAGATCTCCCGTTCGGCCAAGCTGACAATGACTTCGAAGACTTGGTCGTGATGGTCGAGTCCGTCAACCCAACGCAGGTCAGCGTACCCGAGCCTGCCAGCTTTGCTCTGCTGGGCCTGGGTCTTGCCGCGATCGGCCTGCGTCGTCGCAAACAAGCCTAATCTGGCTAGGCCGGAGTCTCCCTGGGCCTCTGTAGGAGGCTCCGGCATTTTCGCTGTCTGTTATTTCCGATCCGTTATTGTCTATCTGTTATTGCCTTTCCTTGAATTGTTGCCTTTCTTGAGTTGCTGCCGTCCCTGGATTACGAGGCATCAGACCGGGCGAATTTTTGTCGTCAGATTGGTGCCGTCAGATACGGTGTGGTAGACCATCACCTGATTCCGTCCCTGTTCCTTGGCGGCGTAAACCGCTTCGTCGGCCTGCTTGATGAGGATTTTCTGGTCCTCGAACGGCTTGGGAAACACCGATGCCACACCGATGCTGACGCTGAGCGCAATTGTCTGGTCTTCCCACTGCAGAGGCGTAGCCTCGACGATCCGCCGGATCCGTTCCGCCACGATCGCCGCGCCATCCAACGAGGTATGGCACAGTAGCACAGCAAACTCCTCACCACCGTAGCGTGAGACAAAATCGCCGGGTCGATGGACGCATTCCACATACAGACGTGCCAAGTGCTGGAGACAGGCATCGCCGGCGAGGTGGCCGTAGGTATCGTTCACTCGTTTGAAGTGGTCCACGTCGAGCAGTAGCAACGAGAGCTCGGTATTCTCGCGGGCATTGCGCCGCCACTCGTGCTCAAGCGTGCGATCGAAGAAGTAGCGGTTCTTGACCTGGGTCAGACCGTCGATGGAGGTCATTTCCTGTAGCCGCCGGTTGGCGGCTTCCAGTTCCAGGGTGCGTTCCTTGACCCGATGCTCCAGTTTCTCGTTTGCCTCCTGTTGAATCTGTAGCGCGCGCTCGTTGGCGGCGCGAGCTTCACGTTCGGCGGCCAGGGCGTCGGCCTGAGCCAG
>JAEZAA010000008.1 GCA_023430625.1 Pseudomonadota bacterium | reverse complement strand
CTCTTGAGGCGGAATCCAGCAACATGGCAACTTCGTCGGCGCTGCTGACTTTGACTTTGCCTTCGTAGAAGGCATCGTTCTCGCTCTTGCTGACGCCAACCTGGGCTGCCATCGAACCACCGAAGAGCACGTTGACCAGCGAACGGTTCATCGCCTTACACATGATGGAGGTCAGGATGAGACCAGACGCGCCCACCAAGGAGCCGGTGATGATCAGACCGTTATTGGCCAGTACGAAGCCGGCGGCCGATCCGGCCAGACCGGAATAGGAGTTGAGCAGGGACACGACGACTGGCATGTCGGCGCCGCCAATTGGCATCACCAGGCACACGCCCAGGATCAAACAGACAACGATCAGTGCCAGCAGAAGCATTTCAGCGTGCAGCGGGTTGCCATACACCAGGTAGATGCTGCCGGCCAGCAGGATGGCGAAGCCCAGCTTGACGATAGCCTTGTACAGTTTCACCTGCTTGGCATCGCCCACCTTGCCCATGAGCTTGCCCACGGCTACGAAGCTGCCGGTGAGGGTCACGGCGCCGGTCAGGATGCCGAAGATCAGCGCGACGCTCCAGTCCACGGACGGAACGAAGTTGGCCAGGCTTTCCAGCTTCTGGGCTTCCAGGTAGCTGGCTGCCGCCACCATCAGCGAGGCGCCACCGCCAAAGCCGTTGAGTGCCGCGACCATTTCCGGCATCTCGGTCATCTGCACGCGCTTGGCCATGAGTACACCGATCGCGGCGCCAATGGCCAGACCCAGGGCAATGTAGCCGTAGCTGACGACATTGTGATCCGCCAACGCGGCAACCACCGCGATCAGCATACCCAGGGCGGACAGCTGATTGCCGCGCACCGCTGTTTTCGGCAGCGTCATGCCTTTAATGCCGTAGATAAACAGTACGGCGGCAATCAAATAACAAAAGTTGATCAGAGTTTGCATCGAAAAGGTCCGTCCCGTTTATTTCTTTTTGAACATGTTCAGCATGCGATCGGTCACCATGAAGCCACCGACGATGTTGATGGTGGCCAGGATGATCGCAATCACGCCCAGTACCGTGGACAGCCCGCTGGTGTGCTCGCCGCCGCCGGCGCTGATGATGGCGCCCACCACGACAATCCCGGAGATGGCGTTGGTGCCGCTCATCAGCGGGGTGTGCAGGGTGGGGGGAACCTTGTTGATGATTTCGACGCCAACGAAGATCGCCAGAACGAAGATCGTAAAGGTCAGCATGAAGATTTCCATTACTGGGCTTCCTTCTCAATTGCGGCACGCAGGCCGTCGTGCTTGATGTCACCGTTTTCGGTAACGAGGGTTTTGGCGACGATTTCGTCATCCATGTTCAGGGCAAGAGCGCCGTCCTTGCTCATGTTGAGCAGGAAGGTGGAGATGTTCTTGGTGAACAGCTGGGACGCATGCACCGGAACGCGGGAGTGATGGTCGACGTAGCCGATGATGGTGACGCCATCCACAAACACTTTCTCGTTGCACACGGTACCTTCCACGTTACCACCGCGTTCGGCGGCCAGGTCGACAATGACCGAGCCGTTCTTCATGCGGTGCAGCATGTCGGCGGTGATCAGGCGAGGCGAAGGCTTGCCCGGAATGGCGGCGGTGGTGATGACCAGATCCGACTGGGCCACCTTGGCGGCCATTTGCTCGCGCTGGCGGCGGTAGAATTCCTCGGACTGCTGCTTGGCATAGCCGCCGGTGCTCGCGCCTTCTTCCTGGGGCAGGTCGAATTCGACAAACTTGGCACCCAGACTTTCCACCTGCTCGCGCACTTCCGAGCGAGTGTCGTAGGCTTCAACCACCGCGCCCAGACGGCGTGCGGTGGAAATTGCCATCAGGCCCGCAACGCCCGCACCCACCACGAACACCCGCGCCGGGTGAATGGTGCCGGCGGCGGTCATCAGCATCGGGAAGTACTGGGGCAGGGCCATGGCACCCGCCAAGACCGCGCGATAGCCGGCAATGGCGCCCATGGAGCTCAAAACGTCCATGCTTTGCGCGCGGGTCGTCCGTGGAATGAATTCCAGGGCGAAGCTGCGGATGCGGCGGTCGGCCAGATTCATCACCAGGTCCAGGTTGAACCAGGCATCCAGCATGCAGATGAGCGTCGAGCCTTCCTTGATCAGATTGATCTCGTCGCCCATGGGGTTGCGGACTTTCAGGATCACATCCACCTGAGCGTAGAGAGAGGCCGCATCGGGAGCGATACTGGCGCCTGCGTTGCGGTACTCTTCATCGCTGAAGTGGGCGTTGTCGCCGGCTCCGCTTTCCACCACGACGTCATAGCCGGCCTTGGCCAGGGCTTGAATGCCGGCGGGAATGACCGCCACGCGACACTCCCCCGGATAAATCTCCTTGGGTATACCAATTAACATACTCGATACTCCGAATGTTTAACTTGAGACATGGAAGAGGGTGTCAGGCCGAGGGTGGCGTTGGTCCATTCGCGCACGCGGGCCAGTAGGGCGGCGTCATCGACGAGGGATTCGCCATAGGAAGGCACCATGGCCTTGAGCTTGGCGTGCCAGTCGCCGTTCATGCGATCCTTGAAGCAGCGTTCCAGGACATCGATCATGGCGCGCACCGCAACTGAGGCGCCGGGAGAGGCGCCCAGCAGTGCCGCCAGGGTTCCGTCCTTGGCCGCCACCAGCTCGGTGCCGAATTCCAGCTTGCCGCGGCCATCGGCTGCTTTCTTGATGATCTGTACGCGCTGGCCCGCCTGGGCCAGTTTCCAATCGTTTTCCTGAGCCTGCGGGAAGAACTGGCGCAAGGTGGCCACGCGGTCCTGGTGCGACTGGAACACCTCACCGATCAGGTAGCGGGTGAGGTCCATGTTGTCGAGACCGGCTGACATGATCGGGCGCAGGTTGTTGGTGCGGATCGACTTGAACAGGTCCAGCGACGAGCCCTGTTTGAGAAACTTGGTGGTAAAGCCCGCATAGGGTCCAAACAGCAAAGTCGGCTTGCCGTTGATGATGCGGGTATCCAGGTGGGGAACCGACATGGGCGGCGCACCCAGTGCGGCCTTGCCATACACCTTGGCGTTATGACGGGCCACGATCTCCGGGCGATCGCACACCAGCCATTGGCCGCTGACAGGGAAGCCGCCGTAGCCACGGCCTTCCGGAATGCGGGATTTTTGCAGCAGCGGCAGCGCGCCGCCACCGGCGCCGAGGAATACGAACCCGGCGTTAATCAGTGTGCTGCCACCGTTCAGCTTGTCCTTGACCCGCACGTGCCAACGGCCATCTGATTGCTGACGCAGGTTCTTGACCCGATGCCCCAGCAACAGCTCGAAGTTGGCCCGTGTCTGCAGGTGTTTCACCAGGTTGCGGGTGAGGGAGCCGAAATCCACGTCGGAGCCGTATTCGACCCGGGTGGCGGCAACCGGCTGGTTGTCGGTGCGCTGGGTCATGACCAGCGGCATCCAGTCGCGCAGCACGGCGGGATCGGTACTGAACTCCATGTCCTTGAACAGGTGATGGGCGCTCAGCAGGGCGTGGCGCTGGCGCAGGAAAGCTACGTCCTGTTCACCCCAGACAAAGCTTTGATGGGGGGAGGGATTGATAAAATCACGCGGATTCAATGCTCCGGATTCCACCAGAGAGGACCAGAACTGCAGCGTGACCTCGAACGAGGCATTGATTGCCAGGGCCCGGTTGATCTCGATATTGCCTTGGGCGTCCTGCGGCGTGTAGTTCAGTTCGCAGTATCCGGCATGGCCGGTACCGGCATTGTTCCAGCCGTCGGTGCTTTCGTCCGCGACCTGGGTGAGCTGCTCGACCATGATGATCTTGAGCGAAGGGTCGAGTTGGGTGAGCAGCGACCCAAGCGTCGCGCTCATCACACCCCCGCCTACAAGCAGTACATCGGCTACTTTTTCAGTCATAAGAATCGACCTCTGATTGTGAAAATTCGGTTCCGTCTGATCGCTGGTAACGGATGTGTCGGCCGTCCAAGACAATGTCCATTCCCGTGTGGCGTGCAGGACGTAACAAACTCGGTCCTGGGTATGGCCAACTGGAGTAGGGGAATGGCATTCGGCAGACATCCTGCGCACCGCCGGCCGGTCACAGACCGGTCTTGGGAACGCACTTGCTTCTGAAGTGGAATCAGCCGCTTTTAAGGTCGGCTAGCTGAAGTCTGGTGGTGCGCGGGATCCTACGGATGGACCAAACTGACGGTGCAGGTTGGCCGCGAGCTGAGGCGGCAAAGCGGGTATGACGTCCTGAACGCAAGACGTTAACCGCGGGGTCTCCAGAACCAGTCCGTCGACGAGGAGATCTTCACGGGACTGGCTTTCTGGTTGTGATGAGGTTTCAGCCGTGCGCCGGCAGTGAGACAAGGGGGCTTTTTTGAAGGTAGCGATCAGGCTGGCTTGGGACTTCTCGACCTGAGGTGCGGCCGACTGCATAGGCGTTGCCGGCCAGAATGCAAAGGTGGCACTGGCAAGAACGATCGTTAACAGACAGAACAGGAATGCGACGAAGGGCGCAGTTCTGGCGGAACGCGATGACGTGAGTAAACCAGAATGCTGGTCAGAGGATACCGACATCATTATTGCTAGCCCAATCTTAATGGCCTGATGGCCGACCGTCGACGAACCTTGTGAGTCCGGTAGACGGAGCGTGCCCTAAAAAAGTTCGCGCATCATACCGGGATCACAAGTCAGTGTCATCCTTCCTTTGAGTAGAAAATAAGCGTCGTGAAAAAAGGAGACGGACGTCATTGTAGTGTTCGCAACCGAGCGAAATTACTGGTTCGTTGACTGGACGCCACAAAAAGTCACCGATATAGTCGCTCCCTGGTCGCATTGGGCAGGAGCCCAGATGACGCCCAACCCGTCGAGCACAAAGGAGACTCTTGCATGTATAAGGTGCTGGTCAGCAAAACCATCAATGCCCCCATTGAACAAGTATTCGAGATCCTCGCGGACCATGAGGGATATGTCAGTTTTCCCGGTGTTCGTAAGGCGGAGTTGATTCAGGAAGGATCGTCACCCCGCAATGGCGTGGGCGCGGTCCGGCGACTGGGTTTGGGACCTATTTCCATCGATGAGGAGATTACCGAGTTTCAGGCGCCGAGCTTGCTGGGGTATCGCATCGTCAAGGCACCTTTGCCGGTTGACCATGAGTTCGCCCAGGTCCGTCTGCAGTCCCACGGCGACAAGACCCGCGTGGAGTGGGAGTCCGTGATCCACAACCGTTGGCCGCTGGTGGGCGGTTTGCTGGAGCTGGCGGTGGGCAAGCAGTTGGAAATGATCTTCAAGACCATGCTCGGCCTAATGAACAAGCGGTTGGCCCCGCGCTGATTCGCCACTCCCGGCTGCATTCGCGGCAGGGTCGGGCCAGCTGGCCGGATCCAGCAGGTAGAACGCCCGCAACTGGTCATACAGGCGCGGGCGTTCCTGTTTCAGGTCGCCGGGATTGGTGAAGAAGGACTCGGTGGCGACGGCAAAGAATTCCGCAGGGTTTTCGCCCCCGTATTCATGCAGGGGTTCGTCTGCATCGTCCATGTTCTCACGCAGGTCCCGGAACTCAGCTTCGAACACCGCGGCCCACTCCTGAATGGACTGCTGCTGGGTCAGGATGGGCAGGCCATCGGCGTCGCCATTGATCTGATCCAGCTGATGGGAAAACTCATGCAGGGTCACGTTCTCCCCGGGGTGCAGTGCCTGGGCGTCGTCCAGCACATCCATCCAGGACAGAATAACCCGCCCCTCGTGCCAGGATTCGCCCAGCCGCTCGGTGGGATGGCGACTGTACACGCCGCCCAGGTCATAGATTTCCTCATGGGTACGATAGACGCTCGGGTAGATCAGGATCGACTGCAGCCGGTCGTAATGAGCCATACCCCGGTTAAGGACCAGCAGACAGGCATGGGCGGCGATGACCAGCCGCATGGTTTCGGTGACGCTGAGGCCGTCACAGCCATAGAAGCGCTTTTCGTCGAGAAAGATCAGGATAAGGCGCTGCAGCTTTGTGCGTAATTCAATAGGCAGGCGCCGGTAGAGCACCATGGTCTCCAGGAGCCGCGCGTGCCAGTGCACGGGAAAAGGCTGGGCCGCCGCGCGTCGGCGGCGCCAGTCGGTGTAGAAGAACAGGTAGAAAACGGCGCCCGCGACAACCAGGGCGGCAATGCTGAACCAGGTGGCGATCACGGCTTTCTTTTTCCTGGGCTCGCGTTATTCCTGAGCTTGTTTAATCCAGAGCTTGCAGGCTCGGGAGCCAGGGCAAGTCGGTGACGCCGTAAGCATAACCCAACTGGTGGAGGAGGGCAGTAATCTGGCCCCGGTGATGGGTTTGGTGATTGAACAGGTGCACCGCCATCAGCCAACCCGGTAGCGTGCGTGACTGTCCATCCACCTTGCTCTCAAAGGTAAAGGGCTGCTTGAGCCAGTCCACGCTCAGGCCGTTGACCCATTCCTGGATCTCCTGGTCGACCCGTTCCCGCTCTTGACGCAGACTGGCAAAGTCTTCATGAACGACGACATCCAGCGATTGGAACGTTGGTGTGCGCCCCTGAAAACGGTCCAGCCAGATACGGTCGGTCACCAGCAGGTGATTCAGGCCGCCGTGTAGCGACTTGAAAAAGCCGCCCACGTCACGCTGGCGCACTTCATCGGGGATGTCGGAACAGACGGAATACAGCTTGATGTTCATCCAGCGATTGTAGTCCGCCATCACTTTGTAATATCTGAGGTCTTGCATTGATCCTCCGTTGCCTGGTCGCGCCTCATTGCTGTGGGCCGAAAAGTGGTTTTCCTGGGCTGCGCGGCTACCCCTGATTATGATGACCCCGCGAGTGTTCGCCCACAGCCAGGGTGGGGCAAGCGCTGCTGGTTCATTGGTCGCCGAGCGGCTCGCTCCAACAGGTCAGCTCCAGATGATGGCTGGCCCCCGGTGCCAGATTGACTATGTCGTCCATGACATTGGCGCTTTCGATGCAGAGCATCCGTTGCCAGGCATCCGGTGCAAGCTGGGACAGGCGCCGGGATTTTTCGATCCAGGGATTCCACACCACGGCCGAGCTGGAATTCTGAGCCTCGATATGCAGACGCCGTCCCCAGGCCGGATCCTGAATGCGGATTTCCCTGGGCGTGTTGAGATAGATGCGGTCTACCTCGCCGGTGATGGCCAACTCGCCTGGATGGGTCTTGCAGTGCCATTGGTCCAGCGTGTCGAGGTAGGTGACCTCGGCCAGTCCCTGGATACGGGCGCCATGAATATCGCCCACGGCAAAGTAGCTGTGTAGGGCCTGGCTCAGGGGGAGGGGATGGGAGCCCTGGTTGGTGGTGCTCAGGCTCAGATGCAGCCGGTGTCCCACCTCGATCTGCAGGCGCAGATCCACCTGGCCGAGCCAGTGTGGCGCCAGGCCCAAGGGGGCCGGGTAACGCAGGACCAGGGTGCAGAGCTCGGGCGCTTCGGTGACGGATTCCAGAATCCAGTCCTGGCCACGGACCAGGCCGTGGGCCGGTGGTTCGGCGCCTTCCGCCACCTGGCTGCGTACGGCGCAGGGATTTTTCTGCAGATCCCCAAACCAGGGCCAGCAGACGGGGATGCCGCCGCGCACGGAGCGGCCGCGCTTGAACTCGGCCTGCTCGCTCAGCCAGATGACCGGCGGCTGCTCGGGCTGGCCGTAACGCAGTACCTGGGCGCCCTGCAAGGCAATCAAGGCCTCGCCCTGACGATTGCGGACCAGAAGGACGGGCAACTCATCCAGCTGCAGCAACTGGACTTGGCGAAGGGGCTCGATCTGCATGCAATCTCCTTGAAAGAGGGTCGTGTCCTGGCGCGAGAGGGCGCTGAATCATCGCATTCTGACCGAATCCAAAGGCAGGGTGAAGGGGCGCGTGAAGTCGCGGTGGCTTGCTCTTGCGGCTCTCACCGTAAACGAGAGCGACTGCCACATAAATTGTTTCCTGGCCGGCTGAAGCGCATCATTGATCCATGCTGGTCTGCGTCAGAAATCCCTGATGCCCTGAACGAAGTCAGTGTACACTTTTGCACCCTTGGCGCTTCCGCAGTTGCTGGCGGCAAGCTGGCAGTGAAGGGCGGGGCGATACCGGGCTCAGGCGCGACCAGCCGTACCCCGCGAAATATGGATACAGGGCCAGCCACCGTGACGCCCCCTTGCCGGGCCACGGCGCGCCCGATTGGATGATCGACTAGGAGAACCTTGTGGCGGATCTGAGCTGTTTCAAAGCCTATGACATTCGCGGCCGCGTGCCCGATGAACTGAACCCGGAGCTGGCCGAGAAGATCGGACGTGCCTATGTGCAGGTGGTTGGCGCCAAACGCGTGGTCGTGGGCCACGACATCCGGCTGTCCAGCCCGGAACTTGCTGACGCCCTGATCCATGGTCTGCGTTCAGCCGGTGCGGACGTCTTCGATATCGGCCTCTGTGGCACGGAAGAAGTCTATTTCGCCACGTTCTACTATGAAATGGATGGCGGCATCATGGTCACCGCCAGCCATAATCCCCAGGACTACAACGGGATGAAGCTGGTCAAGCAGAATGCTCGCCCGGTGGGTGCCGACACTGGACTGGGCGAGATCAAGGCCCTGTTGCAATCCGGTGCCGCGCTGCCCCAGGCCGCCCAACTGGGCGCGCTGCAGCCGCTGGAGACCAAGGTCGACTACGTCAAGCACCTGCTCACTTACATTGATGTGGACAAGCTCAAGCCGCTCAAGATTGTGACCAATGCCGGCCATGGCGGCGCGGGCATGATTGTGGATCATCTGGAGCCTTACTTGCCGTTTGAGTTCATCAAGTTGTATCACAATCCGGACGGGCACTTTCCCGCCGGTGTGCCCAATCCGCTGCTGGAAGAAAACCGCTCGCCGACCGCCCAGGCGGTGACCCGTTACCAGGCGGACCTGGCGCTGGCCTGGGATGGCGATTTCGATCGCTGCTTCTTCTTCGACGAGCGGGCGGAGTTTATCGAAGGCTATTACCTGGTGGGACTGCTGGCGCAGAACTTCCTGAGCAAGCAACCCGGCGGCAAGATCATTCACGATCCCCGCCTGGTCTGGAACACCCAGGACATTGCCGCTCAGGCAGGTGGGGTGGCCATTGAGAGCAAGACCGGGCATGCCTTCATCAAGCAGCGCATGCGCGACGAAGACGCGGTCTACGGTGGCGAAATGAGTGCCCATCACTACTTCAAGCAATTTGCCTACTGCGACAGCGGCATGATTCCCTGGCTGCTGGTGACGGAGCTGCTGAGCCAGACCGGCCAGCCCCTGTCTCAACTGGTGGAGCAGCGCCAGGCCAAGTTTCCGGCCAGTGGCGAGATCAACCGAAAACTGCAGCGGCCGGCGGACGTGCTCCAGCAGATTCGCGCGCGCTACGAGCCAGGTGCCAGGCAGGTTTCCACCTTGGATGGCTTGAGCATTGAGTTCGATGACTGGCGTTTTAACTTACGCTCGTCCAACACCGAGCCGGTGGTGCGTCTGAATGTGGAGTCGCGGGGTGATCGGGGCTTGATGCAGGCGAAGACGGCGGAGTTGCTGGAGCAGATTGCGGCATTCGATCAGGCGCCGGTGTCGGCCTGAACTTCCTTCTCTGAAATCATCTATACTTTCAAGTTGCTATGTTTACTCCCTCTCCCTGGGGAGAGGGTTGGCGTGAGGGGTGATCCAGGCGCGTCCGTGGCTAGATTCATTCCGCGCCTGCCAGACCCTCACCCCCAGCCCCTCTCCCACGATGCGGGAGAGGGGAGCTACTGCCATCAAGGCTGAACGTCTTCCAGGTTCACGCCGAGCGCCTTGAACAGCTCCCGATCCGGAAAACCATCGGCAATCAGACCTTGCGCCTGCTGATACTGGCGGATGGCGTCCCGGGTTGCCGGTCCCAAGACCCCGTCCGGGGTTCCGCTGCTAAAGCCTTTCTCGCCCAGGCGGGTTTGCAGTTCCATGACCTGTGCCCGGGTCAGCCGGGGCGCGTCGGTGCTTGGTGGCTGCACCAGCGGGTCGCCCCCCACAATCCGGTCCGCCAGGTGTCCAACGGCAATGGCATAGGCCTCGGAGCGATTCCAGCGCATGATCACGCGGAAGTTCTCATAGACCAAAAAGGCGGGCCCATTATGGCCAGCGGGGACCACCAGGGCAGCCTTGAGATCATCTTGCGGCAGTGGTCCGCCCTGAGCAGTGCGTACGCCCAGCTTGCTCCATTCGGACAGGGTGCGGGCGTTATTCCGGCCCGTCTCCTGGTAGGGGAAGTTATTGGGCAGTTTGACTTCGCGGCCCCAGCGGGTGCCTTTTTCCCAGCCAATGCCGCGGAGGAAGTTGGCGGCGGAGGTGAGGGCATCCGGCACGCTATTCCAGAGGTCGCGGCGGCCGTCGCCATCGGCATCGATCGCATAGCGCAGGAACACCGACGGCATGAATTGGGTGTGTCCCATGGCGCCGGCCCAGGAGCCGATCATGCGGGCGGGCTCCACATCGCCTTTATCGACGATCCGCAAGGCGCCCAGAAGCTCACCGGTAAAGAACTCGCTACGGCGTTGGTCGCAAGCCAGGGTCGCCAGGGAGTCCAGCACTGGTGTGGTGCCAAAGAAGCTGCCGTAGTTGGTCTCCAGGCCCCAGAATGCCAGCAGGTATTGCGGCGGCACGCCGTATTCCTGGGAAATCCGCTCCAGCAAGGTTCTGTGCTTGGCATAGAGTTCCCGACCGCGCTCGATACGCTGGTCGGTCACGCGCCGGTTCAGGTAATTGGCGAAGGTGTCGGTGAACTCAGGCTGGCGCCGGTCCAGTTCAATGACTTTGGGCGCGTACTGCACCTTGGCCAGTACCTGCTCCAGGGTCTTATTGGACAGCCCCTCGTTCTTGCCACGCTCCTGAAAACGGGCGATACAGGCCTGGAATTCAGCATCGCTGATCACCGGTATGGCAGGCTCATCCTGCGGCGCGGCAGGTGTGGTTGTCGTGCTTCCGGTGGACGAGGTTGCGGGTGTTATGGTTGTAGCGGCCGGGGTTTCCTTGGCTCCCACTCCCTGACAGGCAGACAACGAAACAGCACTGAGGAGCAAAGCCCATTTAGCGATCTTCATAGGGCGAGACATACCTTGCAAAAAACGGGTCGAAGGAGTTAGTCAGCTTGGCAGCGGGGAGCGGTGGGGTCAAGCGAGAGGGGCGGAAAAAAGTAGAAATGACAGACTGTTAGCTCATTGCTCCAGGGCGTTGAGAGGCGCCTGGAGCAACGAGGCGGGAGAAAGCGGCTTAGCCCTTGTTCATGGGCGGCAGCTTTTTCTCGATCAGACGGTTCTGCAGTTTGACGTAGCGGGGTACGCCATTTTCGTAGGGCGGGTAGTCTTCGCCCTGGATCAGCGGCTCGAGATAACGACGACCCTGTTCGGTGATGCCAAAGCCGTCTTCGGTGATGAAGTTCTTGGGCATTTTCTTCTCGACGTTGGCTACGTCCGCCAACGGCGCCTCGCCGATGCTCCAACGGTAGGGGCTATCGGATTCGCGCACGATGGTCGGCATGACCGCATTCTTGCCAGCCACGGCCAGCTCCACGGCTGCCTTGCCAACGGCATAGGCCTGCTCCACATCGGTCTTGGAGGCGATGTGACGCGCTGCGCGCTGTAGATAATCGGCAACCGCCCAGTGGTACTTGTAGCCCAGCTGATTCTTGATCAGGGCCGCCAGCATGGGCGCTACGCCGCCCAGCTGCACGTGACCAAAGGCGTCCTTGGTACCGGCATCGGACAGGAAGGTGCCATCGGCCAGGGCCGCGCCCTCGGAAACCACGATGGAGCAGAAGCCATCTTGCTTGACCGCTTCGTCAACCCGCTGCAGGAAAGCGTCCTGATCAAAGGGGACTTCCGGGAAAATAATGATCTGCGGCGCATCGCCCGCCTGTTGTTGGGCCAGGCCCGCGGCGGCAGCGATCCAGCCTGCATGGCGACCCATGACTTCCATGATGAAAACCTTGGTGGAGGATTCGCACATGGACTGAATGTCGAGGCTGGCTTCCTTGATGGACACGGCCACGTATTTTGCCACGGAGCCAAAGCCTGGGCAGGTGTCGGTGATGGGCAGGTCGTTATCCACGGTCTTGGGCACGTGGATGGCCTGGATGGGATAGCCCATTTTTTCCGACAGTTGGGAAATCTTGAGGCAGGTATCGGCGGAGTCGCCGCCACCGTTATAGAAGAAGTAGCCGATGTCGTGGGCCTTGAAGACCTCGATCAGGCGCTCGTACTCGGCGCGGTTGGCCTCGAAGCTCTTGAGCTTATAGCGGCAGGAACCGAAGGCGCCACTGGGCGTGTGGCGAAGGGCGGCAATGTCGGCGTCGCTTTCCAGGCTGGTGTCGATCAACTCTTCCCGTAGCGCGCCGATGATGCCGTTGCGTCCCGCGAATACCTTGCCAATCTTGTCACTGTGCGCCCGGGCGGTTTCCAGAACACCGCAAGCGCTTGCGTTAATCACGGCGGTCACGCCACCGGACTGTGCATAAAACGCGTTTCTTTTCGCCATAACCGAATGAGCCTCTAATGGTTCCCTTTCTGGGCGCGCATCATACGCGAACCGAATGTATTTTTCATGGCGTTTTGCGCACACTAGCATGTGCGTCAACCGTCAGGAATAATGGTTGCCTGGCGACGGTCCTGGAAACCCAGGTGGGTATTGGCTCGCGGGCCAGCCCCCGTCGTTTCTCGGCAGCTTCTTGTTCTCGTTAGGTTCTAGTTATAGAGAGCCCGCTCACATAGCAACAGGCGCCCAGAAACAGCAATAGGCGCATAGCATCAGCAACAGGCACACAGCACAGGAAACCGGATTTCACATGCACATTCATATCCTTGGCATTTGCGGCACCTTCATGGGCAGCCTGGCGATCCTGGCCCGGCAACTGGGGCATACAGTCACCGGCTCCGACCAGCAGGTCTATCCCCCCATGAGTACGCAACTGCAGCAACAGGGGATTGAGCTGAAGGAAGGCTATGAGGCCGCTCACCTGAATCCGCGCCCGGACCTGGTAGTGATCGGCAATGCCCTGTCGCGGGGTAATCCGGCGGTGGAATACGTCCTCAACGAAGGCATTCCCTATACCTCCGGGCCCCAATGGCTGTCTGACCATGTGCTGCCGGGACGCTGGGTACTGGCGGTGGCCGGCACCCACGGCAAAACCACCACCAGCACCATGTTGGCCTGGGTTCTGGATCAGGCAGGCCTGGCGCCGGGCTTTCTCATCGGCGGTGTGCCGCTCGGCTTTCCGGTCTCGGCCCGACTCGGCGACACACCCTTTTTCGTGATCGAGGCCGACGAATATGACAGTGCCTTCTTCGACAAGCGTTCGAAGTTCGTTCACTACCGCCCGCGCACCCTGATTTTCAACAACCTCGAGTTCGATCACGCGGATATCTTCGACAGCCTGGCGGATATCCAGCGTCAGTTTCATCACCTGATCCGCATGGTGCCGGGTACCGGTCTGGTGATCACGCCAGCCGGCGTGGCCGCCATTGAGGAGACCCTGGCCAAGGGCTGCTGGACGCCCCGCCAAACCTTTGGCCTGAACGATGAGGCCGAATGGAGCGCGGAGTTGATCGCGGCGGACGGCTCCGAGTTCGAGGTCCGCCACGGCGGCCAGTCTCTGGGTCGGGTCCAGTGGACCATGACCGGTCAGCACAGCGTGACCAACGCCCTGGCAACCATCATTGCAGCCCGTCACGTGGGTGTGAAGCCGGAAGATGCCATTGCCGCCCTGAGCCGCTTTGGCGGGGTGAAGCGGCGTTTGGAGACCATCGCCCGTATCCAGGGAATGACTCTATACGACGACTTTGCACACCACCCAACCGCCATCACCACCACCCTCGACGGCTTGCGCCAGCGGGTGGGTTCGGCGCCGATCCTGGCGATTATCGAGCCCCGTTCCAACACCATGAAGATGGGCGTGCACAAGGACACGCTGCTGGCCTCGGCGGAGATTGCCGACCAGGTGATCTGGTCGAACATGGGCCAGTTCCAATGGCTGGCCGATCAGGTGCGGGACACCGGTGGTCGCCACCAGATTCGCGATTCCGTGGACGACATCATTGCCCTGGCGCTGGAACAGGTTCAGCCTGGCATGCATGTGGTGATCATGAGTAATGGCGGCTTCGGTGGTATTCACGAGAAGCTGGCCCGGGCCATCGAGCAGAAGTGGGGCGTTAGCCGTGACTAATCCCCAGACCGTGTCGTTGGCGCTGACCGGCGCCTCCGGTGCGCAATACGGTTTGCGCCTGCTGGAGGTATTGCTGGCGGGCGGCCATCGGGTCTACCTGATGGTGTCCAAGGCCGCGCACATGGTGATCGCCACGGAGACTGATTTGAAACTGCCGGCCCAGGCCGCGCAGATGGAGCAGTTCCTGCTGGCGCATTTCAAGGCGGCGCCCGCCCAGTTGCGGGTGTTCGGCAAGGAGGACTGGATGGCGCCGGTCGCCTCCGGTTCCGGTGCCCCCAGCAGTCTGGTGATCTGTCCCTGCAGTACCGGCACCCTGTCCGCCATTGCCTGCGGTGCCAGTGACAACCTGATCGAGCGGGCGGCGGACGTGGCCCTGAAGGAGCGACGCAAGCTGATCCTGGTGCCACGGGAGAGCCCTTACTCGACGATTCACCTGGAAAACATGCTCAAGCTCAGCCAGATGGGGGCGGTCATTGTTCCCGCCAGCCCCGGCTTTTACCACCGGCCGGAGACCGTCGCGGATCTGGTGGATTTCGTGGTGGCGCGGGTGCTGAACCAGTTGGGAATCGAACAGAATCTGCTGCCCCGCTGGGGCGAATCGCGGGCCTGAGAATCCGGCCCCGATGCGGCAATAGGCTTCTGGCATTCTGATTGACGAGGAAGAGAGACGATGAATCCGATTCAGATCGATTGGGCGGTCACGCCCGCCGCCATCTGGCGTCAACGACGGGAGTTGCTGCGCCCGGTGTTTGAAATCGACCCGATCCGGCTGGCGGATTTGCAGGGCGTCGACCGCCAGAAGGAAGCGCTGGTGCGCAATACCGAACGTTTCCTGGAGGGGCGCCCGGCCAATAACGCGTTGCTGTGGGGCGCCAAGGGAACCGGCAAGTCCTCGCTGATCAAGGCGTTGCTAAACGAGTATTTCGAGCAGGGGCTACGGATCGTCGAAGTCGATAAGAACGATCTGGTTTGGCTGCCGGAGATCATCGATGAGATCCGGGAAAGCGACAAACGCTTCATCATCTATTCCGACGACCTTTCGTTCGAACGGGGCGAGTCTTCCTACAAAGCCCTGAAAAGCGTGATCGAGGGCTCCATTGAGCGGCCGCCGGCGAACGTCATCATCTATGCCACCTCCAATCGCCGTCATCTGATGCCGGAATCCATGGAGGACAATGAGCGGGCACGGGTGGTGCAAACCGAGATTCATCATGCGGAAGCGGTGGAAGAGCAAATTTCCCTGTCGGACCGGTTCGGCCTCTGGCTTTCGTTCTATCCTTTTAATCAGGATGAATACCTGCAAATCGTGGATGGCTATTTTCCCGATTATGCTGGCGACCGTGCCGAGCTGCACCGCCGGGCCATTCAGTTTGCCCTGGCCAAGGGTGGGCGCAGTGGGCGGGCCGCCCTTCAGTTTTATCGGAGTTATGTGGAATAGTGCCGGAAGGTACGAACAACGGAGCCCAACATGATAAGAATAAATCCGGTATCGGATGCAGCGCGCCGCCTGGCTCGCATGCTGGCGCTATTAGGCCTGGCGGGAAGCCTGGCCGCCTGCGTCACCGAGCAGCCCAAGCCACCAGAGCCCCGCAACGGGCCCAGCCCTTTCGCCGATCTTCAGGTCTACGACTGTGGTAAGGGCGTCACTTTCACCGCTGCCTATGAGCTGAACCAGGCCTGGCTGCTGTTGCCGGATCGTCAGGTCAAGCTGCAGCCGGTGGAAAGCGCATCCGGCCAGCAGTACAAGGCGGAAGGGGTGACCCTGTGGCATCAGGGAGAGGAGGCGTTGCTGATCCTGCCCACGGAGCGTCACAGCGGCTGTCGCGTGGATCTCAAGGCAACGGTCTGGGCGCGCGCCAAGCTGCAGGGCGTCGACTTCCGCGCCATTGGCAGTGAGCCGGGCTGGTATCTGGAAATCGACAAGGGCAACCGCATGGTGCTGGTCACCGACAATGGCCGCCACTGGCATGATCTGGTGGCGCCGGAGCCCCAGGTGGATGCGGCGAAGGGCATCACCCGTTACCTCACGCAGTATCAGGAGCGACCAGTGGTGGTGGAAATTCGCCGCGAAGCCTGCACCGATGCCAGTGGCGACAGTTATGACTCCAGCGTGCGGGTGCGGGTTGGGCCGCGTTCCTACAGCGGTTGTGGCCGCTCCCTGTAAACAGCAGTTGCCTACTTGCCGGTGGCCTGCCGCACTTCGCGCAGGCCATCGCCCTCCAACAGATAGGCCTGCCCAAAGCCCTTGACGAAGTTGCCGCGCCGCGGTTCCAGCTCGAACAGGATGAAATCGGGCAGTTGCCGCAACATCTCAACCGTGGGGCCGAAACGGTCCTGATACAGGTCCAGCAGGGCAGGCCAACGCTCGTCATCGCGGGCGATGGGACGGGCGCTGCATTGATAGGTCAGACGCTTGCGGGCGAACAAATTGCGCGCCTGGCTCTCTTCTTCGATAAACAGCAGCGATACCCGGCCGTTATTCCGCAGATTGGTGGTATGGGCGGACAGGCCGCTGACGAAGATATAGAACTTGTCGTCGTGGAAGAGATAGGGCGTATAGCTGGCTTCCGGTTCCGCCTCGCCATTGACCGTGGCCATCAGCGCGGTTTGAAAGCGCTCCCGCAACTCCTGGCTCTCGGCGAGAATTGGGTGGCGGTCCTGGTTCATCGGGTGTCTCCTTGGGCTTTAGCCTTCATCGTTGTTAAGCATAATTACGAGCTGAGCCGAAAACCATGGCTGCTTGAACCTTCCCGCTTATGGATAAAGCCCCAGATACCGGTCCTCAGTAGCGGACCGATTCGTTATTGCTGTCCAGGCAGGAGGTTGGCGATGGCAGGTAGAGACGCTTTCCGCTCGATCGCAAGCTGCCGAAAAAGGTGTCCAGGTCGCTGCATTTGAATGGTCGATTAATTTTGTAATCGAGCTCTTTCAGGCTGGGGAAGTCCAGTAGGGGGCGAAGATCCTCGATGGGCGCGCCTGATAATTTCAGCTTCGTCAGGTTGGCCAGATGACTGATCTGCCAGACGCTGGTGACTTGGGTGTTGCTGAGATCCAGGGTTTCCAGCTGGGCCAGCGGCTTCAAGGGCTCCAAATAGGAAATAGGGTTGCTTTGCAAGTAGAGTGTTTTGAGATTGGTAAAGGCTTCCAGTCCGTGTAGTTGGCTGATTTGTTGGTGGCGGCAATCCAGGCGGGAAAGCTCGGTGGGATCCGTGAATCGCCCGCTCGTGATGGCGCCTTCCTGCATTTGCAGTTCCCGCTTGATGCAGTCTTTCAGGCGTTCATCCTTGAAGGAGATTTGTTCCAGTTTGGCGAGCACCGACGCATTCCGTTCTTTTTGCATGGTGTAAAAGTCACTGCCGGTCGAGGGGGCTGGTCGTTCGGCTTCGGCAACCGGCTCGGCGGATCGCAGTGCGCATTGGGATACGCCATAGAGGATAAGGCCAAACAGTATGATTCGGACACCTGGAATGGATCGCATGAAATGTCTCCAGTAAATCTAATAATGGCTGGACTAGCGGCGGTCGACGCCGCTGGTGGAAAGTTCCTGAGGGAAGGCGGGGCGTGAACTGTTAACGCGTTTGACGAAACGTTCTCCGTTGTCGTCGAAGTTCAACACCATTTCCGATGCGTTCTGTTTGAGCAGGGTAGCTGACTCCACTGCAGGAAGGCGTTCACTGCCGCGATCGCGAACGACCACCTGGATCGACAAGCGTCGATGCTCAAACTGCCAATAGCCCGCGTAGGAGATATAACTGATCCGGCTGTAGCCGGGTCGATCCTCCATCACGGCTTCGACGAAACGACCATCCTGATCCAGGACCCACTCGACGGATTTCCCCAAACGGGTGCCCGACCAGTGCCCAGTCAGTAACTTGCGAATACGATCAGTATCCTCGGGTAGATCGGGTACGTCGTACGGAGATTTCTCTGGAAGCTTGATTTCATCGCCAACCGCGAGGTTGGGCGGCTGTGCTCCAAAGTGTACCTTGCCACTCTCGTCGGTCCATCGGTAGACGGTGTCGGCATGGCTCAAACCACTCAAGCCCAGGGTGATCAGAAAAACCCAGGCTGCCCGCTTCACTCACTGCGCTCCCGCACGAAGTGCAGGCGCTGAGATCCCATATCCTGACGTAGAATCAGGTTTCGCCCATCCAGTTGCTCAATCCGCCACTGCTCTTCCTGCAACGCTTTGTCCGCCAGTGCCTTGGATGCCTGAATGTAGTCAAGGACGACGACATCATCTTCGACCCGCCAGTTACCTTTGGCGATGGTTGCGTTCGGGTTGGGCGGGCTACTCCAGCGTTCATGCCGGTCCGCCGAGAAGCGTTCGAAATGGCCATTCTCAAATCTGATCTTGCGTATGGCCTGAGTCGGTGCGCGTGGTGCGACCTCGGCCCAATAACCCTCCATGGCGGATTCATTGGCATTGAGCTTGTATCGCGGCGGCTCCACCTGACGGAATCTCAGGATCTCGTCTGCGTCGGAATCCGCGAGGGTCAGCAGTGATGGGCTCGCATCGCGAACGGTCAACGTCCGGGTTCCACCCTGGTCGAGAGTCAGTTCGAGCCGTTGTTCAAAACTCCGCAGCAATCCGCGTTCGTCTCGAACTTTGCTCTGGCGGAGGGTTTCTAACCATTGGTAGCGCCGTCCGTCTTGCCGGGGCGTGCTGATATAGAGCTGGATTAGGTTGTTTCCCCGCTTGGCGTACCAGGTGCCCGTGAGTACTTCGTCCAGGCTATGATCGGTTCGCTCGGACCGGCTGGTGGTGAAGCCTGTCTTCTCGACAGGCTGCGACGCTGGGGGAGGGGTGCTGCTGTAATGGACGATGCCGTTGGCGTCGGTCCATTTATATACGCCCGCCCCGGTCAGGCACCATAGGGCCGTTATGCAGAGTAAGGCGCGCTTCGGAATTATCATGGTTGTACTCCAACTGCTGAAAAAGACATCTCGGGAGCTGGGCGGCGCACCGGTCTCAACGCGTACGTTCAAGCTCGAGGATTTGGCCTGTTGCAGTGTTGAGCCAACGCATCCGGTTGGCGGAACGATCCTGCAGGCTCCAGCGTTCCTGGTGTGCAGCTGTGGGGGATAGAGGCTTTACGAAGTCAGCCACGTGGTCGATCCAAAGTTCTGGATCCTCCCACTCCCAGGTGGCGATGCGGCGCTTGACCAGACCGCCATATTGGCTCTCCCGGTAAAGTGTTAAGGTGCCGGGCGCAAACTCATAGCGAATCCCGGCACTCTTGGTGTCGCGCCACGAGCCGCGGAGGTCACGGGCCATTTGCGAGGGTGAACCCGAGGCGAATCGCTTGAATACAAGTTTTTCGATGTGATTCCTGAGCAAGTGAAGCTGCTGTCCGTCCTGATATAGCACTTCATAGCGTTCGACACTGTCGATTTTGCCCGGCGCCAGGGCGTGCGTGAAAAAATCGAGCTCAAGGTGGTTGTCGTGAAAGCGGTATTTGCCCTCGGCATAACGATGCAGATCGTAATTGCCGCTTGCATATGACTGGCTTCGGGTGAGAGCAAACTCATCGTACTTGAGGTGCAGCTGAGTGGTGTGGCCGTCGACGACTCCCCACCAACTGCCACGTATACCCGTGTTCGCGCTGCGATCATCATCCGCCGGGATAATGGGTTTGAGCTCCTCAACCTGGCGCGGTTGTCCACTGTTGGAGGCTGCAGGCGGCGTGGCGCTAAAGTGGGTTACGCCCTGGGCGTCGACCCATTTGTAGATGCCGGATGCCAAAGCGGATTCGGCAAGAAGAGATAGCAGCATAGAGAAAAAAACGGGGCTTCCCAGGCGCATTGAGTCTGTTCTTCCTTTAAGTCTAATCAGCGACACCAGGCTGTACTTTACCGGTGACATCAGCTTGCCAAACATTGTAGCACCGAAACTTATGGTGGCTACTCGCCCACGCTCCAAGCGTGCGCTAATGTTAGGAGGTGCCTACTAACTGGATGTGAGGAAAACCGTTGTGTCACCTGTAGTGTTGGTTGGACTGTTGCTTGTGCTGTTGCCATGTTCATTGGTCTCTGCGGCTGTCTATAAGTGGACTGATGAAAATGGCGTCGTCCACTTCTCGCAAACGCCACCACCAGCGGGGGCGTCCTCGTCGCCTAAAGTTGAGCAGGTTCAGGTTCGAGGCAGCGCCCAGATCTTTCCTCGGCCTCGGGATGGCAAGCTATATTGCGGCTCTCAGGCCGTGCCCGATGGAATGGGGGGAAACAGCCTGCAGCATCTGCGGAATGTTCGGATGTTTCTGGACTCTTATCGAGCGGAATACCGGCGTGCGGAGCAGTATTATCGGGAAGAGCAACAGCGGCAGCTCGAACTCCAGCAGCGCGGTTTTGAATATCGCCCCGCCGATGAGCAAAACCGTCGGCTGCAGGAGATTGCGTGCCTAGTCAGTTGGGCAGAGGCAGAGCTTACCCGGAACGACGGGCAGAAGGCAGATTATCAGGCTGAATATCAGCAGCTTAAACAGCGCTATCAGGCTCTTTCCATGCGCAAGGAGCGGGACTGCCCCAATCGCGCCGGCACACTGATCGGTTCCGCGGCTGAGGCATGGGTCAAGTGCGACCGTGAGTTGTCACCGGAAATGAATAAGCTCAAGAAACGGTTGAATGAACTTCAAGATCTGGTCGAGTAACTGGTTACTACGTCTTCGATTGGTTCTCTCCATTCCCGAAAATTATCCTCGCGAAACGGTATGGAGGAGGTGATCATCCCAGCATCTCCGCGTATTCTTGTCGTTTCCTGGGCGGCTGCGTTGCGTGCACCGCAGCCATCGCCCTCTCCGACGCCCGAATCAACAGGAATGAGATCATCATGCCAAGTTACTCCACGCTGACGGTAGAACAAAACGGCGCCATTGCCGAAATCCAGCTCAGCCGCCCCGATAAAGCCAATGCCATGAACATGGCCATGTGGGACGAAATCGGACAGGCGTTTCGATGGGCGGACCAGGAGGCCAGCGTGCGGGTGGTGGTACTCGGCGGCGAGGGCAAGCACTTCTGTTCCGGCATCGATTTGATGGACTTCTCCCAGGTCATGATGAGCAAGGAAAAATGCGAAGGCCGCAAGCGCGAGCAGTTGCGCCAGCTGATTCTGCACATGCAGGGCTGCCTGACCGCCATCGAAACCTGCCGCAAGCCGGTGTTGGCCGCTATTCACAGCGCCTGCATCGGTGGCGGTATCGACATGGTGGCTTGCTGCGATATGCGTTACGCCAGTGCCGACGCCTATTTCGAGATCAAGGAAATCGATATCGGCATGGTGGCCGACGTGGGCACCCTGCAACGCCTGCCGCACATTATTGGCGACGGCATCATGCGCGAACTGGCCTACACCGGCCGCCGCGCCGATGCCGCGGAAGCGCAACGGATCGGTCTCGTCAATCAGGTGTTCGAGAGCCAGGAGGCATTACGCGCGGGCGTGTTGGCGCTGGCGGAAACCATAGCTGCAAAATCCCCCCTGGCGATTCGCGGCACCAAGGAAATGATCAAGTACACGCGGGATCATTCCGTCGCCGACAGCCTCAACTACGTTGCCACCTGGAACGCGGCCATGCTGATCAGCCAGGATATTCAGGAGGCCATGATGGCGCGCATGCAGAAGCGTGATCCCAAGTTCGCCGACTAAACCGGGTCGCCGACGCGCTGCACAACGCGTCCCGACCATGGCTCTCTGAATTGGGAACTCTGATTAGAGCACTCTGAACCAGGCTCTCTGAACATTGGTAGTAGATCGGGGTCTCATTGCCAAAGGCGTCACATTGAACCGGGTGGGGCAATCTGCTAGCCTCGCCCCTCTGTCGCTTCTACACAAAACTTTACAAAGGCTTTTACCATGAGCGCGTCAAACCAACCGCTGAAGCAGGCTGCCGCCACCTCCCACATGGCGCATGCGGCCGGGCAAGTCCAGATCGATATCAACCCCGCCACTGGCGAGGAGATTGCTAGCTATCCCTGTACCGACTTGACGCAACTGCCCGCCATGATCGCGCGCGCGCGGGAGGCCCAGAAGATCTGGGCGCAGAAGAGCTTCAAGGAGCGCCAGCGCTACATTCTGAAAATGCAGGACTACATTGCCGAGAATGCCGAGGAACTGGCCACTGCGGTCAGCCGCAGCAACGGCAAGACCGTGTTCGATGCCCTGGTGACCGAGGTGCTGCCCAGCGCCGTGTCCTGCCAGTGGTACAGCGCAAATACAGCCCGCATCCTGAAGCCTGAGCAACGTGGCTGGGGCAGCTGGCTGATGGTCAACAAGCGCTATGAAATCCGCTACATGCCAGTGGGCGTGGTGGGCATCATCAGCCCCTGGAACTATCCGCTGTCCATTCCCTTTGGCGAAATCGTCATGGGCCTGATGGCGGGCAACGCGGTGTTGTTGAAAGTGGCGGAAGCGACCGTGTCGGTCACCGAACTGATCGAGAAAATCGTGGGCGCCGCCGGCCTGCCCGAAGGTCTGTTCCAGACCGTCTACGGCCGCGGTTCCCAGATCTCCTCGGCCTTCCTGGCGGCGGGCGTGGACAAGCTGTTCTTTACCGGCTCCGTGCGCGCCGGCAAGCTCATCATGGCCGAGGCGGCGCAAACCCTGACGCCGCTGTCGTTGGAGTTGGGCGGCAACGACCCCATGATCGTGCTGGAAGACGCGGATCTGGAGCGCGCGGTCAACGGCGCGCTGTGGGCCGGCTTCCAGAATGCGGGTCAATCCTGTGGTGGCGTCGAGCGGATCTACGTTCACGCCAGGATCTATGACGAGTTCCTGCGCCAGATCAAGATCAAGACCGAGCGTCTGACCCATGGTCCGTCCACCGGTCCCGCCGATGGCGTGTCCATCGGTTCGATTACCACCGAAGGCCAGTTGCGCACGGTGCAGCAGCACCTGGAAGAGGCCCTGGAGAAGGGTGCGCGGATTTGGGCCCAGTCCAAGCCCGCTGGCGACCAGTCCAAAGGCTATTTCCACCCGGCGACCGTCCTGGTGGACACCACCGACGACATGCTGTGCGTGCGCGAAGAGACCTTCGGACCGCTGGTTGCGGTGATGAAGTTCGACACGGTGGACGAAGTGATTCGGCGCGCCAACGATTCGGATTACGCCCTGACCGCATCGGTCTGGAGCTGCAGCCACAAGACGGCCATGCAGGTCGCAGACCGTCTGGAAGCGGGCGTGGTGACCATCAATGACCACCTCTACACCCATGGCTTGGCCGACATGCCCTGGGGCGCCTGGAAGAACTCCGGCATGGGCCGTACCCACGGACCGGAAGGCTTGCTGGAGATGGTCAACCGCAAGGCGGTGAACTGGGACGTGTTGTCGGTGAAGCGCAGCTTCTGGTGGTACCCCCACGACAAGGCGGACTACGACGCCCTGGTGCACATCATCAAGACCAAGACCTTGCTCGGCCTGTCGAGCAAGTTCTCCAAGGTGCCGATGGTGGCGGGCGCCTACACCAAGAAAGTGTTCAGCAAGTGGCTCTAAGCCGGCACTGAGGCGGCGAGAGCCGCCGCTCCTGCGGTCTATGACGGCGGGTGCTCGTTCCGAGAGGAGGCGAGCCCCGCCGTTTTTTATGCCCGTACCTTCGGCCCTCGCCAGAGCTGGGCAAGGCGTACGATCAATTTCCTCAGCTCCTCCAGGACCAACAGGCTTGCAGCGACCAGGGCGGCCCGCAGCCAATCCTCCGCGCTCAGCGCCACGGTGTTGAAGATGGCTTGCGCCGGTTCCCAGTACACCACCACCAACTGCAATGCCACCACCGAGATCAGGGCCAGCCAGAGCTTGCCGTTGCTGAAGAAATTGCGGTTGAAGGTGGTGCGCCATTCGGCGCGGGCGTTGAACAGGTTGAAGAACTGGAACAGGACGAAGGTGGTGAACGCCAGGGTCAGAGCATAGTCCCGGTCATGGATCTGCAGCCCGTAATCGAACAGGTAGAGCGTACCCAGCATCATGATCGCGCCAAAGAACAGGAGGCGGGCCAGGCGCGGCAGGGTCAGAATGTGGGCGTTCTGTTCGCGCGGCTGCTCCTGCATCAGGCCCGGACGGGCCCGTTCCACGCCCAGGGTCATGGCCGGTGGCCCGTCCATGATGATGTTGATCCAGAGCAGCTGAATGGCCGTGAAGGGCGTCGGCATGCCCAACAGGGTTGCCGCCAGGACGGTCAGAATGGCGCCGATGTTGGTGGAAAGCTGGAAGCGGACGAACTTGATGATGTTGTCGTAGATGATCCGGCCTTCCTGCACGGCACGGACGATGGTGGCGAAGTTGTCGTCGGTCAGGATCAGGGTGGCCGCCTCCTTGGTCACCGCGGTGCCGGTAATGCCCATGGCGACTCCGATGTCGGCGGCCTTGAGGGCGGGGGCATCGTTGACTCCGTCGCCGGTCATGGCGGCGACATGACCACGCGCCTTCAGCGCCTGCACGATCTTCACCTTGTGTTCCGGTGCAACCCGGGCGAATACCGAAATCTCGTCGACCTGCCGGGCCAGTTCGTCGGCGCTCATCCGGTTGAGCTCGGCACCGGAGATGGCGCGCCCCCTGAGGCCGAGTTCCCGACCAACGGCCGCGGCGGTTCCGGGATGGTCGCCGGTGATCATCTTGACCTCGATGCCCGCTTCCCGGCACTGGGCGATGGCGTCGGCCGCCTCTGGACGAGGGGGATCCATCAGTCCGGCCAGGCCCAGGAAGGTCCAGTCCCGGGTCCAGCGCCAGAGATCGCCGCAGGGGTCGAAATCCTGCGACGGAATGCGGCGCCCCGCCACCGCCAGCACCCGCAAGGCCTGCTCGGTGAAGTCGGCATTGGCCTGGGCGATACGGGCGCGAACGGTCTCGTCCAGGGGTTCGGGTCCGGACTCGGTGAGCCACTGGGTGCAGCGGTCGAGGATGACATCCGGCGCGCCCTTGATCAGCATCTCGACGCCGTCGCCCCGGTGGTGAAAGGTGGCCATGAATTTATGGGCGGAATCGAAGGGGATCTCGGCGATGCGCGGTTGTTTTTCCTGCTCTTGGCAGGGGTCGAGACCTGCTTTCTGGGCCAGTACGAAGAGCGCGCCTTCGGTGGGGTCACCCACCAGCTTGCCGTTGCGCACGGCGGATTCGGTACAGAGGCACATGGGGAGCAGGTATGGGTGCAGGGTCTGCGGATCCGCGCCCTCCAGCTTGCCCTCCGGCCTGTAGCCCTGGCCACTGACGCTGAAGCTGTGGCCGGCAAACCAACCGGCGCGGGCGGTCATCTGGTTCAGGGTCAGGGTACCGGTCTTGTCGGAGCAGATGACCGTGGTCGAGCCCAGGGTCTCCACGGCCGCCAGTTTTTTCAGGATGGCGCGGTTGTGGGCCATGCGCCACATGCCGACCGCCAGGGTGACGGTCACCACCGCCGGCAGTCCTTCCGGAATGGCGGCCACCGCCAGGGCGACGGCATTGATCAGCGCCTCGCTCCACTCCACGCCCTGCCAGGCGCTGAGGGCGAGGATGCCGGCAATCACCAGGCCGGCGATGATCGCCAGACGCTTGCCCAACGCATCCAATTGCACTTGCAGCGGCGTCTTGCTGTCCGGCGCCTCGGCAATGAGGCCGGCCAGCTTGCCCATCTCGGTGTTCATGCCGGTGGCGGTGACGATCATCTCAGCCCGGCCACGGGTCACCACCGTGTTCATGAACAGCATGTTGGCGCGGTCGCCCAAATCCAATTCGGCCTCATCCAGTGTATCCACGGCTTTGCCTACCGCATGGGATTCACCGGTCAAGGCCGCTTCGTCCACCTCAAATCCGTGGACCGCCAGCGCGCGGCCATCGGCGGGGACCCGGTCGCCGGCTTCCAGCAGGACGATATCGCCCGGCACCAGTTGGCTGGCGTCGATGTCGTGGGTCTGACCATCACGCCGAACCCGGGTCTGCACCGCCAGCATCCCCTTGAGGGCGGCCAGGGTGCGTTCGGCGCGATGCTCCTGATAAAAGCCCAGGCAGGCGTTGAACAGGGTTACCACCAAAATGACGACGGCATCCTTGAGATCCCCGATGGCCCAGGCCAATGCCGCCGCGAATAGCAGCACGAGGATCAGGAAGCTTTTGAACTGATCGAAGAATTTCAGCAACGCCGAGCGTGGAGAGGCTTCTGCTAAGCGGTTTTCGCCATGCTGGGCCAGGCGTTCGGCGGCGGTGTTGGCGCTGAGCCCCGTGGCGGGGGAGCAGGCCAGCGCTTGAGCGGTGTCCTCGGGCGATAGAGTGTGCCAAGTCGGTGACGAGGGCGGAGCGGCGGTGTCGGTCATAAATCCCTTGGGCACGACGTGGTGCGGTCCGTTGAATGCTCGTCTTCTACTTTAGGGGCAAGCCCTACACCCGACAAGCCAAGGCTGGGCACCGGCCGGCTTTGGCAGGCTTCCCACGCCTCCCTATCATGTATCCACGGCCGGGACGGCATGCGGTCAAAGCCAGCCCCTTTTCTGGATGCACTCATCTGCATTGGGAGGACTCCATGGACTGCAACGAAAAACCTTCAGGTCTCGCTAAGTGGCGGATGCCATCCCGGAATTACGGCTATTGGACGCTGGGGCTGGCGCTTACCCTGGGCCAGCCGGCTGTCAGTCTGGCGCAGGCGCCAGAACCTGCGTCAGACCAGCCTTCAAGTGCGACTAGGCATAGCCAGCGCGCCGATCCGGTGCCGGCGCCCATCGTGCCGGACGACGCCGACGCCTTGCAGAGCGCCACTGCCCAAAACAACCTGGTGCGCCCGGAGAAGCGGGAGCACAGCGAGGCGTTGCTGCAGCAGATCCAGTTGCCGGAGGATTTCACTATTTCAGTCTTCGCCGAGGGGCTGACCAATCCCCGGATCCTTGAGGTCTCGCCGCGCGGCGACATTTACCTGACGGAGCGGGAAGCCGGGCGGGTGACCATCCTGCGCGACCGTAACCGGGACGGTAAAGCGGATCAGGTATTTGCGGCGGCCAGCGGATTGGGTGAAGGTCTGCAGGGGGTGCATGGCCTGGCGGTGTCGCCGGACGGGGAAACCCTGTACATGGTGACGGACACCGAGCTGTATCGTGCCAGCATTCAGTTTGATGGTCGTCTGGACGAGCCGGAGCTGATTCTGGCGGATCTGCCGGATGCCGGCCAGCACCCCAACCGAACCATGGAATTTGGGCCCGATGATCTGCTGTATCTGTCCATCGGCAGCTCCACCAACGCCGTCTCCGAGCCCAACAAACTGATGGCGACCCTGGTGCGGTTCGACCCGGAGCAGCCGGATCTGACCACCGAGAATCTGGAGATCTATGCCGAAGGGCTGCGCAACACCATTGGTTTTGGCTGGAGCCCACTCAATCAGCAACTCTATGGTTGGGATCACTCTAGCGATGGCCGTGGTGACGACTGGCCGCCGGAGGAGATCAACCAGATTCGCGAGGGCGCGCATTACGGCTGGCCATTCTGCGGCGGTGATCGGGTGGTGGACCTGCATGTATCAGGCGCCCCGGAGGGCAGCTCGAAAGTGGCGTTTTGTCCCGAGACCGAGGCACCGGTGCTGAACTACCAGTCCCATGTGGCCGGCATGCAGTGGCAGTATTACACCGGCCAGCAGTTTCCCGAGGAGTACCAGAACGATGCCTTCGTGACGCTGCGGGGCTCCTGGAACCGTAACCCGCCGGTGGGTTATGAAATCCTGCGGATTCGCCATGACCAGAGCGGCGTGCCGATTGCCGCCGAGCCCTTCGCCACCGGCTGGCTGTTGGAACCTCTGTCTGCTCCGGGCCACTTCGGACGCCTGACCGGCTTGGCGCAAGCACCGGATGGTAGCTTGCTGGTTGCCAACGACAGCCACGGGGTGATCTATCGCATCAGCTATGAGGGGGCGGCAGGTGCGGCTCAGTCATTGCAGGGGGCTAATCCGGGTGAAGCACCGATGCCCGTCGAGCCGCAGCCAATTGGTGCGCCGCCATCGCCGGGTGGAGCTTCGGCAAACGACGCGGAGCCGCGCCGGCCAACGAGTCCTTGATCAGAGGGCCGGCGCTTAACCGCGGCGCGGCTGGCAGATCCAGAGCGACAAGACGATGATGGCGCCGCCGATCAGCAGGCGGAGCCAATCAATGTCACGGTTCCAGAACAGGAAGTTCAGCAGGATGCCGGCGGGAATCAGCATGTTGTTCATGGTCGCCAGCTGGGCCGTGTTGACCCGCTTGGCAGCCAGATTCCAGCCCAGGTAGCCAAGTCCGGAAGCGCCCAGGCCCAGCCAGAGCAAAATGCCCCATTCCAGGCCGCTGTCCGGTACCCGCGACCAGTCCGTAAACAGCAAAACGCCGGTGCCGGCCACCAGGCTGGCGCCGAGGAAGAAAAACGCAAATACTTGGGATTGCTGGCGGATATCGCCTAGGGGCAGCCGCTTGTAGGCGACCTGGCCTGCGGCAAAACAGAAGTTGGCCGCCTGGATCAGCAAAAATCCAAACAGCGCACCCTCGCTGACCCGGTCGTAGCGGATCACCGCCGCGCCCACCACGGCCACCGCGGACGCCAGCCACCAACGCAGGGGTAGATGGCGCCGGCCCAGCAGGAACTCATCGATCAGGGTCACGTACAGCGGCGTGAAAATGGTGAACAGCAGGACCTCGGCCACGCTCAGATATAGGAACGCGTGATACAGGAACAGATAGGTGGCGCCGATCTGCACCGCGCCAATGGCGGTGAGGGCGGCCAGCTTCCAGGCGGGCAGGGTGCCCGGGCGCAGCAGCGGCAGAAACAGCAGGCAGGCCAGCGCCACCCGGATGAAGACCGCCAGGTAACTGTCCACCTGGCCCGCCAGATAAACCCCGATCAGCGAGAAACTGAAGGCCCAGCCGGCGGTGACCAGCCAGAGAACCCCCATCGCCGATACAGCAGGGGTGGGATGACTCATTTCAGACTCCGGGAGTGCGTTGCAACGGCGCGGAGTGTATCACCACCCCCTTTCTCGCGACAGATCAGTGACCGGCCCCCTGATCCATGCTAGACAGGGGGCAGGATCAGATCGCCTCGTCCTTTGACAGGCGCACTGGCTCGAAGCCGCCGTCCGGAGTGAGGCGGGTGCCCCATACCCGATGGCTGCCCTGGTGGTTGGAGGGGCTGAACGAGATGATTTCGCCGATCCCCAGATCCAGTTCGCGAAACCCTTCCAGTACATCCACCAGTTCTTCCGTGGAAAGGGTGCGTCCGGCCCGCTGCAGCGCCTCGCAAAACAGCGAGGCGACGATATAGCCTTCCAGGGAAATGAAATCCGGGCGCTCCGCCGGGAAGTATTGCTCCATGGCCTTGCGATAGCGCATGACACCGGTGGCGTAGGAGGTATGTAGCGGCACCGCCTGGGTGACCAGCACATTCTCGCTGAAGGCGGGGCCTGCCTCGGTCAGGGCCTCGGCCAGCGCGTTACTGCCCACAAAGGAGACATTGGCCAAGGGGCCCTCGAAGCCTGCCTGGCGCAGCTTGATCGTGAATTGGGCGCTGGCGGCGTAGGTCGCGACCAGGACTATGGCATCGACCCGGGAGCGTTCGGCGAGCACGCGTGCCACGGCATCATCCACGCGCGCGGTGTTGCGCTCGTAGCTGACCGCCAGCAGTTGATCTGCTTTGACGCCATAGCGATTGAGGGCATCTTCGATACCCTTGAGGCCGTCGCTCCCGAAGCTGTCGTTTTGATGCAGTACGGCGATGCGCTCGGGCGCGATCCCTTGCTCGGAAACAAAGTAGTGCACGATGGCGGCCGTTTCTTCGGCATAACTGGCGCGAAAGTTAAAGACGTAACGGTCAGCCGGGTCATGGCGCAGCACAGACGCACCGGACAAAGTGCCGAACAGGAGGGTGTGCTGCTCAAGCAGTGTCGGCAGGACCGCCTGCGTGGTGGGGGTGCCTACGCTCCCCAGGATGGCAAAGACACCGTCCGGTGCCAGAAAACGCTGGATGTTGGCCTTGGCCTGTTCCGGTTCATAGCCATCGTTGAGCGCCAGCAAGTCGAGCCGGCGGCCATGAATGCCGCCAGCGTCATTCACTTCCTTGAGGCGGGCCTCGATGCCGATCTGCATGCTCCGGCTCAGTTCCCGCACGGCACCACTGAAGCCCGCACTCATGCCCAGTACCAGGCGATCATGATGAACGCCCCGTGGCGCTTGCACGCCCTGCAGGCTCATCCAACTGTCCTGAAGGTAATAGCGCAGGCTGGGTACAAGGACACTGATACCAACCACAGCCGCCAGCAGGATCAGGGGCAACCCCAGGAGCAGGCGCCGCTTCGACCGACGCGTGACCGGACCCATGGCAGCGACTGGTTGGGGTGTCGTCGGCACGGGTGTGGATGGCGTCGGCGTTACGCGTCGTGGCCCACTCGGAGCAAGGGTATCGGGCCCAAGTTCGATGGGGACCGCGTTGCCGGCGGAGCCCAGGGTGACGGGATGACTGAGCGAGTCGTCATGGCGGCGATGTCCGAGGTTGAGGCGGGTGGTGTCATCCGCTTCCTCGATGTGGCCCAAGGCGCCGGTACTGCGAAATGCCGCGTCGTACTTTTTGGCGGCCGCCAGGCTCAGGTTGCGTTTGACCACCAAGCGTCGGCCACTGAACAGCTTCTCGCACTGGTCATCGTCCAGGTTCAGGCTGCTCTGCAGCTTGAGGCGGACTTCTTCCGGATCCGCATCCGGCTGCACGGAACCATCGAATACATATTGGTAAAGCGGCTCGCCCTCCAGAAGCTCGCTGCTGATGGCCTGGGTGAAATCCGACTGGCCGGGCGTCGCCGCCTGGGCGCTGCGGCGCAGGTCGTCGAGCATCTCCGAGACCTGGCCGTACCGCTCGGCCGGATCCAGGGCCATGGCTTTCAGAACGATGGGCTCAAAACGCCGGTTGCGTGCATCCTGCACCTGAAGCTGTTGTAACCCACTCGGTGGGCCACCGAGCTGCTTGTTCATAATGATCTGGCTGGATTCGCCCTCGTAGGGGCGGCGTGCCGTGATCAGAAAATAGAGAATGGCACCCAACGCATAAATGTCGGCGCGCCGATCGATTTCCCGCCGGCCCTCAATCTGCTCCGGCGCCAGGTAACCGGGCGTGCCCATGACCACGCCCATGCGGGTGTACTTCATGTCCTGTTCATCGAGCGGCTTGCTGATCCCGAAATCCAGGATCTTGGCCACCGCCGCGTCACCGGAAATACGCGCTACGACCACATTGCTGGGCTTGAGGTCACGGTGCACGATGTTCAGGTGATGGGCGGCCTGGATGCCGGCGCCGATCTGCTCCATCACCCACAGCAGGTTTTCCAGGGGCAGCCCGCCGCGCTTCTCCACCAGTTCACCCAGGGATTCGCCCCGCAGGTATTCCAGCACCAGGAACACCATGCCGCTCTCGGTGTTGCCGAAGTCGATGACGTTCACCACGTTGGGATGGTTCAGCTGACTGGCAATGCGGGCTTCGCGAAAGAACAGCTGGATGAAATCCTGGTCGTCCACACCGGCCCGCAACAGTTTGACCGCCACCAACCGGTCCAACGTCAGCTGCCGGGCCACATATACCTGGCTCATGCCGCCCGCGGACAGGGCGCTTTCGATCTGGTACATACCTTTCAGCACTTGGCCGATCATCGGGTCGGTGCGAACCGCGTCGATCAAGGTGGCGCCTTCAACCGGGCACTGGCTGCCGGTCTCGTATTCGCGCTTACAGATGGGGCAGAGCTTCATTGCAGTCCTCGGGTGGTACGTCAGGCTCGGGGCGCCGGGCGGTGCTAAAGTTGGCAGTATAGTTGGTGGAGGCAAACCTCGCAGGCGCCTTAAGAAAATTAAGGCGAAACCGGTGGCAGGGGCGATTCAGGTGAGAGAGAAGAGTTGGCTGTTTGGCGCTGTGCTCGGAGTCTGGTTGTCAGACATCAGGGATTAAGTGCGGGTTGAGGCATCAGGTGCGCGTCCGCCAGATCGGTCACCACCTGATCGGCGCCGGCCTGTTGCAATGCAGTAGGATCATCAACGCGTAGCACCCCGATCAAACGCCCCACGCCGGCCCGGCGCCCGGCCTGGATGCCGGAGCTGGCATCTTCCAGCAGGGCAGTCTTAGCCACAGGCACCTGAAGCCGCCGGGCGGCCTCGAGGATCTGCCCGGTTTTGTCGGTCAGCCCCTGCCGCTCCAAGTCGGTGCCATCGACGATGGTGTCGAAGTATTCTTCGATCCCGGCCTGGCGCAGGATCGGACGGCAGTTGCGGCTGGCGGAGACGACCGCAATTTTGAGCCCCTGGCGCCGCCAGCGGGTAAATGCCTTGAGGCTGTCATCAAACACCCGGACGCCCAGTTGCGCCAGTTTTTGCAGAAAGACCTCATTCTTGCGCTTACCCAGACCTTGCACGGTGGCGTATGCGGAGTCGTCCTCGGCCGATCCTTCCGGGAGGCTCAGGCCACGCGCGGCGAGGAAGTCACGGATGCCGGTGAGTCGGGGCTTGCCGTCGACGTGCCGACGGTAGTCCTCCGATGTGAACGGGGCCTGGTTGGACTGAGCCTGGAGAAGGTCGTCGAACACCTGCTTCCAGGCGGCTTCATGGATGCTGGCGGTTTGGGTGATGACACCATCCATGTCGGAAATGACCGCTTGAATGGGCGAGTCAGGCATGTTGGGTCTCCGATGGTTGGGCGCTAGCATGGCGGTCGCGCAATGGATGCTCACCGCGGATTAGATTAAAGGTGCAGGTATCCTGGGGCGCCAAGTGGCGGATGTGGCCCCGATAGGCCAAGGTGATGGGCGCCGCCAGGGTGCGGTGGCTGCGCACCTCAAGCCGTTCATGGGTGATGGTCACCGACAGCTGGTGATGCCGGTAGCGCATCCGAAACGAGAGGCAGGTCAGTGTGTCCGGCAACTTGGGATTGAAGTGCAAGATGCCGCCGCGCACTTCGATGCCGGTCAGCCCCCGTTGAATCAAATCCACGGTACCGGCCATGGCGCCCAGGTGGATGCCTTCCTTGGTGGTGCCGCCCTGGATATCGCTGATGTCGCTGTTGAGTGCCTGCAGGAACAGGGGCCAGGCCTGGGCACGGCTGGTCCGCGCCAGCACCCAGGCATGCACGATCCAGCTCAGGGTGGAGCCGTGGGAGGTCCGTTGCAGGTAATAGTGGGTCGTGCGACGGATGAGGTCGAGATCGAAGGCATACCCAAGCCGCTCGAACAGATACGCCAGCTCTTCCGCCGAGAACAGGTAGAACAGCATCAGGACATCGGCCTGCTTGGACGCCTTGTAGCGGTTCACGCTGTCGCCTTCGGCCTCCAGCAGCCGGTCCAGGCGCTGAATATCGCCATACTTGGCGCGATAGCCTTCCCAGTCGAATTCCTCCAACTGCTCGTAGCCTTCGAATTGACTGATGATGCCGTCCGCATGCAGCGGCAGGTACAGGTTGCGGCTGATCTCATCCCAGCGTGTCTGCTCTTCGTCGTTCAGGTCCAGCTTGGCGCACAGTTGGCGGGCGCGCTCGTCCGGCAGCAGTTCGAGGATGTCCAGGGCCCGGTAGAGGACCCAGGCGGCCATCAGGTTGGTGTAGGCGTTGTTGTTCAAACCTTTTTCGTCGCTGGCGGCGGTCCCGGGGTAGGCCGTGTGGTATTCGTCCGGCCCCATGACGTTGTGAATCTCGTATTGCTCCGATCCCGGGTTCAGGTGGGCCAGGCTGGCCCAGAACCGGGCAATCTCGAAGAACAGTTCCGCGCCATAGTCATAGAGGAAATCCTCATCCTGGGTGATCTCGTAGTAACGCCAGACATTCAGGGCAATGGCGGCGTTGATATGGCGCTGGCGAAAACTGTTGTCCGGCAGCCAGCGTCCCGACTTGGGGTTGAGGTGCACTTTCTGGGTTTCCTCGCGCCCGTTACTGCCGCTTTGCCAGGGAAACATGGCGCCCCGCAGACCGGCTTCCTCCGCGGCAACGCGGGCTTCCGGCAGGCGGCGATAGCGATAGCGCAGCAGGGCTCGGGTCAGCAGCGGAATGCGTAAGGTCAGGTAGGGAAAGATGAATAGCTCGTCCCAGAAGATATGGCCGCGATAGGCTTCGCCGTGCCAGCCGCGTGCGGGCACACTGATGTCCTGGTCGATGCTGTGGCGGGACACGGATTGCAGCAGATGAAAGATGTGCAGGCGCAGCTTCATGTTGGCATCGCCATCCTGGGGGGCGTCCACTTCGAGATCGCACTCTTCCCACAACTGGTGCCAGGCTTGCTGGTGCTCGGCGAGCAGGGCATCGAAACCCGGCGCGCGATGCACGGCGGCTTCGGCCGCAGCTCGTGACTCGGCGATGGCGAGGTCGCGGGAACTGTGCAGCGCGACGATCTTCTCCACGCGCAGGCGCTGGCCTTGCGCCAGGGGTAGGCAGAAGTGTTGATAGATGCAGGATTGGCCTGCCTCCAGGCTGCTCTCAGGCTGCAGCCGGCGGCGGTCCAGGAAGAGTTCGGTGCGCGCGGCAAGGCTCACCTCCACCCGGGACTGCCGAGTGCGAACACTCAGCGAGACCCGATTGTCCGACAGTTGTTGGCAGCCCAGCAGGTCCAGATGCAGATCCGCCAGGCCGCGATAGCGGGCCACCCCCTGATTTTTCACATCACCCTCGATCCCGGAGCGGACGCTGACGGTCCCGGACCAGTTCTCTGCCACGAGCTCCAAGGCGAGACCGGCCAGGTGGGGATTGGCCATGCTGACAAAGCGCTGTTCCTGCCAGCGGACGACCCGCTGCTGGTCGTCCTGCAGGCGCATGGTGCGCGTCAGCACGCCGGTGCGCAGGTTGAGCTGCTGGCGATAGTCGAGGACAACAAGCTGATCCAGCCGAACCCAGTCGCTGTCGCCGATGCGGATGGTCAGGGGCAGCCAGTTGGGCAGGTTAACCAGGTCTTCATTTTCCACCTCGCGCCCGGCCACCGTCGAGGTTTGGCGGTCGTAGCAGCCGGCAAGGTAGGTGCCTGGATAATGTACGTCGTCGTGCCGGCAGCAACTGGAGGCGCCCCGGGTCACGAAATAGCCGTTGCCGGTGGCGCAGAGGGCTTCCCGTAAGCCTTCATGGGCGGGGGCGTAATGGTCGTATTCCAGGACCCAGTTCTTCATTGCCTTTGTCCTTGAGCATTGGCTGCGTTGAAACAGCCGTGGCTCTGAAACAAGCGGGGCGTTGCATCGCGTGCTGGTACTGCCTGGCTCCAACGTTCGGCGGTCTATACCAACCTTACATTAAGCCGACCGATGAAATAAGGGCGCCGGCAAGGATAGATGGGGCGTTGGGAAGGGTTCGGGTGCAGTCGAAACCGGCGGTCAGGTTGTGACATTGCTGCTCACCACACAGTTGCGCCCTTTGGCCTTGCAGGCATAGAGGCGGCCATCGGCCGTGCGGTAGAGGTGGGGCCAGTCGTCGCCGTCGCGACCCAGTTCGGCGGTGGCGGCGCTGAGTGTGATGGTAAGGCGGGCGCCATCGTAGAAGAAGGGGCTGGACTCCAGGGTCTGGCGCAAATTCTCCGCCATCTTGGCGGCACCCGCGATATCCGTATCCGGCAGCAGAACGGCGAACTCCTCGCCACCAATCCGACAGGCCAGGTCGGTCAGTCGGGTCCGCTCCCGCAGCAGGTTGCTGAAGAATACCAGCGCCGCGTCACCGGCATCATGGCCGTACTGGTCGTTGAGCTTTTTAAAGTGATCCAGATCGATGAGCAGCAAGGAGAGCGGCATGCCGGTGCGCAACGTCCGTTGCCGTTCGCGCTGAAATTCGCTCTGCAGCTTTTCCCGATTCCAGAGTTGGGTGAGCGGGTCCTGATAGGCGCGTTCGAACAGGCGCTGGTCGGACCGCTGACGGCTGCGGGAATAGACGTGGCTGCCAATCAACAGCAGCAGCATGGGTGCCATGGTATGCACGATCACGGTCGTTTGCAGGCGATATGCCGCAAACTGGGCACCCCAAAAATACGCCGCCACCGCCAGGCCCAAGGTGACCAGCGCGACGACCGGCGCCAGGTTCAAGCGCAACAACAGGTAGGGAAGCACCGGCAGCAGCGTCTTCCAGGCGGCCGCACCGGGATGAATGTCTGGTCGGGCGATCAGGGGGAGCAGATTGGCGGCGAGCGCCACCAGATAAATCAGAGCCAGGGACTCCCTGTACTCCCTGCGCCCGATAAAGATCCCGAGACTGATCGAGACAATGATCAGAGTCAGGTTCAAAAGGGCAAGCACCGTCCAGCCAACCCGCAAATGGAGCAGCATGAAAAACAGGGCGCCAGGCAGTGTGAACACCAGCAGGGCACGGAGCGCACTTCTGCGTCGACGCAGACCGGTGTTGGCGTCTTGCATGCTTGATGGCCTCTGGCTGGGATCGGAATGGAGGGCGGGTCACGGTTGGTGACTTTTCAGCCGCGTAGGGTAACAAGAGAGTCCGATGGCGGCAATCCGGACGTGCGGGGATGGTATGAAAGGAGGTGTGTGAAGGCGCACCGGCTTGCGCAGGAATTTTACGCTTTCTGGAGTGCCGCAAAGGCGATCACTCGCGGCTGCAGGCGGCGGACAAAGACGTCGGCGGCCTCGGGCTTGCCGAACAGATAGCCCTGCAGGTAGTCGCACTCATGGGCGGCCAGGAAGCGCCGTTGCTCCTCCGTTTCAACACCCTCGGCGGTGACTTGCAGGCCCAGGCTGTGGGCCAGGGCGATCACGGCGGTGGCGATGGTGGCATCATGCTCGCCGAGGAAAATATCATGCACGAAGCTGCGGTCGATCTTCAGGGTATTGACCCGGAACTGCCGCAGGTAAGCCAGTGAAGAGTAGCCCGTGCCAAAGTCGTCGATGGCCAGGCTGACGCCGATCTCGCTCAGCGCCCGCAGGGTCTCGATGGTGCTGGTGACATCGCGCATCAGCATGGTTTCCGTCAGCTCCAGTTCCAGCAGGTGGGCCGGGAGCCGGTACTCCGCCAGGGGCTCGCGTACCAGGGAGATCACATCCTGCTGCGCGAACTGGTGGCCGGAGAGGTTGACGGCGATGGGTACCGGCGCGAGGCCTGCGTCCAACCAGGTGCGCAACTGACGGCAGGCCTCGCGGATGACCCATTGTCCGATGGGCAGGATCAGGCCGGATTCCTCGGCAGCCGGGACAAAACGGTTGGGCGACAGCAGCCCATGCTCCGGATGCTCCCAGCGCAGGAGTGCTTCGCACCCCGACAGACGCGCGGTGTGGGCATCCACCTTGGGCTGGTAGTGCAGGCGGAGTTCGTTGCGGTCAATGGCGCCGCGTAGCTGATGCTCAAGCAGGAGCTCACTCAGATTCGCGGTGTTTATGTCGGCGGCATAGAACTGATAACCGTCACGGCCTTCTGCCTTCGCACGATACATGGCCGCATCCGCGTGACGCAGCAAGAGTGATACGGAGGTGCCGTCTTCCGGATAAACCGCGATACCAATGCTGCAGGTCACGGTGAGTTCATGCTGGCCCAGGCGACAGGGCTGGGTTATCGCGGCCAGGATCTTGCGGGCAATCACGGCCGCATCCTGGGCCTGCGCAAGATCGGGAAGCACCACCACAAATTCGTCGCCACCCTGGCGGGCGACCGTGTCCGTATCGCGCACGACACCAAGGCAGCGTTGGGCAACCTTGCGCAACAAGCCGTCGCCCACGTCGTGGCCCAGGGTGTCGTTGATGTTCTTGAAGCGGTCCAGGTCGAAAAAGAGCACGGCGGCACGTTTCTGGTGGCGCTGGGCCTGGTGCAGGGCCTGTTCCAGGCGGTCCTGCAACAGCTGGCGGTTCGGCAGGCCGGTGAGCGCATCATGGTGGGCCAGGTGGCGAATGCGGGCTTCCGCCTTCTTGCGCTCGGTTACGTCGGAGAAGATACCGATGTAATGGGTGGCGTCCCCAATGTCGCTCCGCACCGCCGCAATCGACAGCCACTCGGGATAGATCTCGCCGTTACGGCGCCGGTTCCAGATCTCGCCCTCCCAGTGCCCACTGGTTTTCAGGCTGCACCACATATCCCGGTAGTAGCCTGGATCCTGGCGTCCCGAGCTCAGGACGGCTGGCGTATGGCCGGCAAGATCTTCAATGCGGTAGCCCGTAATCTCCGTGAAGGCCGGGTTGACGGCGAGAATCTTTGCGTCCGCGCCGGTGATCATCATGCCCTCGCTGGCGTTGGTAAAAACCGTGGCGTACAGCCTCAGTTCGGTCTGGGCTTCGTTCAGGGCCAGAATGCGTTCATTTACCTGAGCGTTGGCCTGCAACAAGGCACGAGCCAGGCGACGCTGACGGGGCATCATCAGCACGAGATAGACGGCAAGCCCCAGCGCCACCATGACCAACAGGACGTGGTAGATGTGGGCGGTATGCTGCTGGGCCTGCTTATAGCTCTCGGCGTAGAGATCGGTCCGGGTCAGAGTGACCAGCAGAATCGCCAGAGAAGCCAGCAGGATCAGGGCAATTAGGTGAGGAGAGATTCTTTTCACCCGGGCATTGTAGCGGTGGCCCCGGAGGTGTTCTTGATATAGATCAAGAAAATCTAACCTGCTGATTATTCAGTCAAATTGCAGACTGGCGACGGTGTTTTTCTAGCGCGGCAAAGGAAGATGTTTAGAGTGAATACGAAGGGAGGAATCTGAGTATTAACTTATATAAGGGGTATTTACAGAGAGTTCGGGAAGTGTTTCAGAAAGTGCACCATTCAAAAATTTTGAATGGTGCCGAGGAGAGGACTTGAATCTCTACGAGATTTCTCTGCTTTTGTCGTAGTATCAATGGTTTGGGTTGTTTGTGCGATCTTGCGGTACACCTTTCGGTACAAATGATAGCGACAATGTCTAAAACTGTTTCATTACAGGCATTGCAAGCGGCGGCTTTAAATCGGCTAAAGCGGTTCGGGTTCCGAGGGCTAAAAGTTATGTTGATCGTGAGCCCGTGTCTTCAGCGCGACCACAGAGTGTTTCCTTTCGGTCCGAGGTGATGAACGGCGCGCGGCGAAACCGTCCTCTATGTCCCGCCAGTCATGATCTTCCTGGTGAGGTTAACAGGTTCTAATGCGGCATGCGGAACAGGTCTGGTGCAATATTGACTCGTGCGTCACAAAGCTCGTAACTGTTTATCCAATTTGGGGGATGCCTGCTTCCGCACGAACGATTAAACTTTCGCGGATAAATGTGCGCCTAATGGCGCAACCGATTTTTTTGTGGAATTAGCTTTTCATGATGCGCAGGGTATCTATCTCAAAGTTTCACGGCCTCGCTCCTGGTGGAGCGCCCTCTGCCTTTGCCAAAGTTAGGGCGCATGCCAGGTTCCCAATAATTTGGCCTCTTATCAGCAATTTCGCATTTTCTGTTTTCCTTCTGAGTCCTGCGAGTGATGCCTCGGCGACGGAACTCAAACGAGCCATTGTTTCCTACGCCTCTGCGGGTCAGGGAGCCGGCGACGGGTATGAGAATGCGCAAGTAGCCGTTGAGTACCAGACCTTGAACTGCATGGGTGAGATCACCATTGCTGCGAGACGAGTGAAGGGCTCAGTCAAAGCAAGCGACTGGTATTGGTATGAAGGTGCACGAGTTGCTGCACGAGCAGCTGCGCCCACCTCGCCCCTGGTTCCATTTTCTGGCCGCCTGATGAGTGGCGGCTCCGTAGTGGGACGCTTTAGTATGAACGTAGGCGATGCACTCGGGATGGGCTGCTTCACTGGGGACACGCGTGCTGTAGCAAAGCTTTCGGACTGGGTAGCAGCAAGCTCGTCGCCCGTTCAGATTAATGCTTTCATTATTGGCCTTCGGGTGGTGCCAGACATCACCTCAAAACCACTCATCAATGCAGCGGTTGAACAAGCCGTACGTGATGAAAAACGCAACGCGGCGCGTGAGGCTGCGGCAGCTGAGCAGCAGCGAAAAGCTCAGTTAGAGCGAGAAGCGCAGGAGCGCAGGGCAGCAGAGCTGCGGAGGCAGCAGGCTCAAAAGGCGGCGCAGGCAAGGTCTTCGCAGGAGAATGCCGGGTCTGGTCAAGGTGATGAGGCTGATAGCCCCAGGGCCGGCACGCCTCGAAAACACACTGAGGGCCCATACAGTTATGCGCGCTCCACTGATGGAGGCTTCTACCGTAGAAGCCCGGATGGACGTGTTGCACAAATTAGTAGGGGGGAGTATGAAGCCGCACAGACTGAACGTGCTCGTGAGCAAGCCGCGGAGCTTAAGGCAGAAAATCAGAAGCGAGCTGCTGCGGAGCTTGATCGGTTAAACTCTATCAATCAACAGCGACAGCTCGAAGCTGAGCGCACGAGTCGACAAATTGATCAGGCCGCACAGAACTTTGCCGAGAGTTACTACGCAGGGCAGGCGGTACGGGAATCGTTGGGCAGGATGAACAACCTTGCCTCGCTAGGCGGAAACTATAACTCTGAGGAGGAGTTGGAGGCTGAGTTTCGGCGTCGCAGCGAGGCGTTAAATCGTGAGTATGCAAACCTAGAACAGTCCCAACGCGCGGGCGTCGAGGCTGTCACCAAACAGTATTTCCACGACACCGATCCTGCTGTACAGAATTTCATGGGTATGGTCGGACAGGTCATGGCGCAAAATGAAAGAGAGGATGCACGGCGCGCGGCGAAGCAAAAGCTTGAGCAGCAAAGACAGCAGCGCGCTCAAGAGCTTGAGCAGCAAAGGCAGCAACTCGCTCGAGAAATGGAAGCTAAACGTAAAGCTCAGAAAATCGCTATGCGAAAAAGCGTGGTAGCGAATTTTCCCGAAGGCGATGTGCCCCTTTCGTCTCACAGGGTTAATACCGATACGCTTTACTTCTTTGCTTATTCACTGAACCAGAGTGCGATTGAGCAGGACCATCCTCAATTGGTGGCGACTGAAACCTTTCCCGTGCATCGACGAGGCTTAGGGCTCTGGCCTTTCAAGTACGCGATCAAGGACCAAATACCGACCGGCCCTGACAAAAATACACTCGTGGGATATTTTGCCACTCAGGCCCTCGCAGAGAGGACGCGTAACTCCTTTATTGAACTGGCCAGGGATAGCGGATTCGTTATCAAGGAAGTCGCTTATGCGGGTCCCAACCCGCCTGCCCAAGAAAGAGCCTTGCCCATCACCGAGGGAGCCCAGTCACATAGGTCATTTGGTGGTCTTTCGGATGAGGAGTTGTGGGGGGGCGCGAATTCGGCAGCGAATGAAGATGATTACTGGTAAGCAA
>JAEZAA010000093.1 GCA_023430625.1 Pseudomonadota bacterium | reverse complement strand
GCTTGCGGTGGACGCCGCCATGGGGTATTACCTGGGGCGGCCCCAGGGCGAACCGCTGGAACAGCCTGGCGGCTGAACCCCATTGTGAAGAAGGTTTTACATGATGAAAGATTTTCTGCGTAACCTCGGCTCCGAAGGCGGCCTGTTTGGCGGCGGCAAATTTGGCAGGGGTGGCTCGCTTGGCGGCGGCGGTCTGCCGAAGCTCATTGGCCTGGTGCTGGCGGCCTATCTGCTGCTGGTCCTGGTGCTGGGCATGATCTGGAGCAGTACGCCGGATGTGTTTTCGGTGCGGGAGGCGGCAGAGCAGCGGGCACAGGCCAATGGCCAGCCACTGGTGACCGGCTATGTGACCACCTCCACCCTCATTACCGTGGCCGAAACCCTGCTCGACAAGACTGGCGGCTACATCAGCAACGACGTGCTGCCTCCCGGCGTCTGGCTCGACAACATCGCCAACTGGGAGTTTGGCGTGCTGGTGCAGGTGCGCGACTTGGCGCGCTCCATGCGCAACGACATCAGCCGCTCCCAGAGCCAGTCCACCGAAGACCGCGACCTGCGGATTGCCGAGCCCCAATTCAACTTCGACAATGAAAGCTGGGCGATTCCGGCCACCGAGCGAGAATACCGGACCGGCGTCGAAGCGCTTCAGCGTTACCTGCACCGGTTGGCGGACCCGGCGCGGCCCAGCGCCCAGTTCTATGCCCGGGCGGATAACCTGCGCAACTGGCTGGCAAACGTGGAGACCCGACTGGGTGACCTGTCCAACCGGCTGAGTGAGAGTGTCGGCAAGGAGCGATTGAATCTCACCGAGATGACCCCGCTGCCCAGCGATGGACCCTCGCCGCTGGATTCCACGCCGGGCCAGCTGAAAACGCCCTGGCTGGAGATCGATGATGTCTTCTACGAGTCGCGCGGCGCGGCCTGGGCACTGCTGCATTTTCTGAAAGCAGTGGAAATCGACTTCCAGGATATTCTGCGCAACAAGGGCGCGGCACCCAGCCTGCGCCAGATCATCATCGAACTGGAAGCCACCCAGCAGGGACTCTGGAGTCCCATGGTGCTGAATGGCGATGGCTTTGGCCTGCTGGCCAATCACTCGCTGATCATGGCGTCTTACCTGTCGCGGGCCAACGCCGCCATGAGCGACCTGCGCGCCTTGCTGTCGCAAGGGTAGAGCAATCCAAGGGTAGAGTATTCGCAAGGATAGAGCAGCGGCAAAGAACTAGATCGTCGTCGGACTGTGGCTTTCAAGACACTGCAGCAGGCCATACTCCGACCGATCCAGGCGCACCCGGCTGCGACAGGCATAGGGCACCGCCAGTGCCGCGAACGTGCGGCCCGGTGATAGACCCAGCACCTCCGCCAGAATCATGCGAATCACCCCACCATGGGCCACCAGCAACACCCGCTGGCCCGCCAGTTCCTGTTGCCAATGCCGCCAGGCTTCGCTGACCCGGGCATGGAAGGCCAAAATGGCTTCGCCACCGGGTGGCGGATTTGCCACCGGATCCGCCCAGAACCGCTGCAGCGCAGCAGGGTCGCTGGCCATGATGGCGGCGGAGGTTTTACCTTCCCATTCCCCGAAACCGATTTCCCGCAGGCGGCTGTCCTCAAGCAGCGGAATGTCACGCGCGCTCGCCAGTTCCTGGGCGAACGCCCGGCACCGCCGCATGGGCGAGCTGAGGATAACATCCCACTGGTCCCGCGTCTGAACCGCCTCGCGCATCTGCTGCCAGCCCAGCTCGCTGAGTGGGTCGTCCTGGCTGCCCCGGAACATGGGGCCGCCTTCCGGCTCGCCGTGGCGGATCAAGTCAAAGAGAGTCGTTGTCATGGCTTGGATTCGCTCTCGGTTTTATTGCTCACCCCTGCAGCGGCGAAGCTGGCCATCTGGTTGTGGAGGGCACAGGCCGCCCGCAACAGGGGCAGGGCGACGGCGGCACCGCTGCCTTCGCCCAGGCGCATGCCCAGATCCAGCAATGGCTGGGCGTCCAAAGCCGCCAGCACCGCCTGATGACCAGGTTCGGCCGAGCGGTGGGCAAACAGCAGCCAGTCACGCACGCTGGGTTGCTGGCGGACCGCGACCAGGGCGGCGGCCGAGACGATGAAGCCGTCCACCAGCACCGGAATCCGACGGGCCGCGCAACCCAAGATTGCACCGGTGAGCGCGGCAATTTCGAAGCCGCCGAGCGCTGACAGTACCGCCAGCGGATCCTGATTGCCGTCCAGGCGGGCCAGGGCGCGGCTCACCACCTCGCGCTTGTGCGCGACACCGGCGGCATCCAGGCCGGTACCCGGACCCACCAGCTGGTGCGGCGACTGCTCCAGAAGCGCACAGGCTAGCGCGGCGGCACTGGTGGTATTGCCAATGCCCATGTCGCCGCCGATAAACAGATGGCATCCCGCCTTGGTTGCGCGCTCGGCGGCGGCGTCGCCAGCCTGTAGCGCGGCACCCGTCTGCTCGGGCGTCATGGCGTCGGTGACGGCCAGGTTGGCGGTGGATGGCGCGATCACCGCGCTCACCAGATTGCGCATCGCGGGCACGGTGCCCACCGTTCCCAGGTTCACCACTTCCAGTGACGCGCCCAAGTGCTTGGCCATCACGCTGATGGCGGCGCCACCGGCGGCGAAGTTGGCAATCATCTGGGCGGTGACGGCCTGTGGGAAAGCCGAGATGCCTTCGGCACACACGCCGTGGTCGCCAGCAAAAACCACGATCCGGACCGGATCCACTTGCGGTTGCTCCGTGCCGAGCAGGCCGGCCAGGGTGATGGCGATCTGTTCCAGCTGGCCCAGCGAACCAGGCGGCTTGGTCAGGGTTTGCTGGCGGTTTCGGGCCCGTTCGCTGAAACGCTGATCGGTCGAGGGGGCGGGGTGGAGCCAGCTGGCGGGTAGGGTGCTGATAGTGTGCGGGTTCATACGATGCGTCTGGGTTCTCATCTGGCTCTGATGGCAGAGCGGGGCGTTTGGGGTGTGCGGGCGGTTACCGAGGATAACACGGCGTCCGTTGCTTTTCGTGATTTCACAACTTATGATCACGCCACAATTTTGGTTAGGGTGCACAGGGTAATTCAGAACCTGTGTTAAACGGGAAGTCGGTGAGCTTCATGCAAGGCCGACGCTGCCCCCGCAACGGTAATCGACCGCAGAGTGATCTGCTGGCCTGTTCAAGAACCACTGGGTTTCGTACCTGGGAAGGTGAACAGGTGAGTGTCGTAAGCCCGGAGACCGGCCCGACTGGATTGACATGTGTTGCGGAGGGCATCACTGTCAGGTCGGCGTGTCTGTTTATCCCTCTGACCTGTTCTTCTGCCCTCCTCGAAAGTCACTGACGTACTTTTGAGGATTTATGAAAAAACCACTGCTTAAACCAACCCACCTAGCCACACTGAATTTTGCTTTCCTTCCTGCCCTTGCGCTGGCGCAACCGCCCGCGGATACGGCGGCAAGCAGCGTTGAACTTCCTGTCATTGTGATCACGGCGTCCCGTCAGGCGGAACGTGCCGAGGATACGGTCGCGGCAACCCAGGTCTATACCCGCCAGGACATCGAACGGCTGCAACCCGGCTCCCTGCCCGAGCTGCTGGGCCGCACCTCGGGTGTGCAGATCAAACAAAACGGCGGCCTGGGCAGTCTGACCGGCCTGTACGTGCGCGGCACCAAAACCGCCCAGACCTTGGTCATGGTAGATGGCGTTCGCATCAATGCCGCGGAAAGCGGCATGGCGATGCTGGAGGCGCTGAACCTGGATCAGGTCGAGCGGGTCGAGGTGGTGCGCGGTCCCCGATCCTCCATTTACGGCTCCGATGCCATTGGCGGTGTTATCCAGATTTTCACCCGCAAGGGCGGCAGTGATGGCGTGCAGCCTTATGTGCGGCTGGGCTACGGCAGTCACCAGACCTGGGAGCGCAGTGCCGGCGTCGCTGGCGGCAATGAGAATACCCGCTTTAGCCTGGCCCTGAGCTCGGATGATACCCAGGGCATCGATCGCACGACCCATCCCAACAGTGGCGCCGACGGCGACCGGGACGCCTATCGCAACAATGCGGTCAGCCTGGGGCTGAGCCATCGCTTCAGCGACTGGATCGAAACTGGCCTGAATCTGCTGGATCAGCGCGGTGAATCCGAGTACGACGAAGGTTGGATCGGGGTCTATCCCTATGATGACTTCCAGTTGAGCACCTACGCGCTCTACACGGATCTGCAGGTGACGGACAGCTGGCAGATGCGGCTGGATCTGGGCCGAGTGGAAAGCCGTCGCTTCAACCGCTTCGATGATGTCGCAGACAAGAACAGCTTCAATACCTACCGCGACTCCGCAACGGTCCTCAACACCCTGGCGCTGGCACAAAGCCACAAGCTGAGGCTGGGGCTGGACTGGTACGACGAACGGCTCAATGGCGGTGCCGGCTTCGCCGAGACCGAGCGCTGGAACCGGGCGGCCTTCATTCAGCACCAGTATGAGGACGAGCATTTTTCCACGGAACTGGGAGTGCGCCATGACGACAATGAACAGTTTGGCAGCGAGAACAGCTGGAATGGCGCCCTGATCCTGCCGCTGAACCTGCAGAACAAGCTGGTTCTGTCCTACGGCGAGGGCTTTCGGGCGCCTAGCTTCGCCGATCTCTACTATCCGGGGTTTGACAATCCGAAGCTCAGGCCGGAGCGCTCGAAAAGCTATGAACTGCAGTGGCGTAGCCGGCTGGGCGAGAGCACCCAACTGCAAACCTCGCTGTATCGCACGGACCTGACGGACGCCATTGTGCTGGATGCCAGCTTCACGCCCCAGAACATCGGATCGGCCCTCATCGAGGGGCTGGAAGTGTCGCTCCGGCACCAGTGGCAGGACTGGCAGGCAGGCCTTGAGGCCAGCATCATCAATCCCGTGGATCGGGACACCGACAAGATCCTGAATCGCCGCTCCAAGCGCACGCTCAGTCTGGATCTCGACCGCGCCATGGGCGAATTCTCGGTGGGTGGCAACTGGCAGCTGGTCAGCCGTAGCTGGAACGATACCGCCAATGCCCAGGAAATTCCGGGCTACGGGCTGCTCGGGCTGCGGGCTGCCTGGCAGGCTCACCCCAGCCTGCGGATTGCGCTCAGGCTGGATAATCTGCTGGACAAGGATTATTCCGAATCACTCTATAGTGTGTTCGATCCGGTTGATTTCAGTTCCACCAACTATCCCTACCGCGAGGCTGGCCGCACGGCGATGCTGTCGGTGTTGTGGCAGCCGGATCTTCGCTGAGCGGCGGGAAGCATAGCCAATGAGATGGGCGTTCGGGTTCTTGCTTGTGGTACTGGGGGTGGGGACGGCCTTGCCGGCCGCCGCCCGTGAGCCCGGACGCATTGTCTCCCTGGACATGTGCATGGACTGGCTGCTGGCCTATCATCTGGAAGCTGGCCGGGACGCGGTTTTCTCACCCTTGTATCGCCAGTATCCGTTGCCGGTGGCGCCGGGCAACTGGCCGACCCACGATGGCAGCTTGGAGCAGATCTACCAGTTGGAGCCGGATCTGGTGCTGGCGGGCCAATATAACGCGCTGCTGTTGCGACGCCGTTTGCAGGAGTTGGGCGTGCGGGTGGCCACCGTGGATCTGCCGCTGACCTTCGCCGGTGTAGAACAGTACGAGCGGCAGGTGCTGAGTCTGCTGGGTCTGCCGGAGACTCTGGCGACCCAGGCCCCGCAACCCATAGAGCCACCGACTAATGCGCCCCGCTTGTTATTGCTAGGCGCCAACGGCGTCGGCACCGGTCGAGGCACCTTCGAGGACCAGCTGATCCGGCAGGCGGGCTGGCAGAATTATCTACGCCATGAGGGCTATGCCTGGCTCGATCTGGAAGCGGTGGTGATGGATCCGCCGGACGCCATCGTCTGGTCGGCGCCGGACAGTCGGGCGCTGGCCAATCGGTTTGCCGAGCACCCGGCACTGAAGAAGAGTATTCCCGAGGAAAAATGGCTGGAAACAGACTACTGGCGCTGGCAATGTCCCGGTCCCTGGATGTGGCAACTGGTGGAGCAGTTAAAGCAGTGGAAAGACTGATCACTCCCCTGCTGGCGCTCGGCCTGCTGGTCGTCGCCTGGCTGTCCTTGGCGGCGGGTTCGGCCACGATTCCGGTGTGGGCCGGCCTCATGGATTGGCTGACAGGGGAGGAGAGTTTCGCCGCCACCATCGTTGGTGATATCCGCCTGCCGCGCACGCTCATTGCCCTTGGGGTGGGCGCGGCCCTGGGCGTGGCGGGCGCGGCCCTGCAAGGCCTGTTGCGCAATCCCCTGGTGGACCCGAGCCTGACCGGCGCCAGCCAGGGGGCGGCCCTGGGCGCGGCAGCCGTATTCTATTTCGGCCTGTTTCCCGCCGCTGGAGCCCTGGCGCCGGCGTTGGCGGGGCTGGTGGGCGCCGGTGTGACGCTGTTGCTGATGCTGTATCTGGCCGGTCCAACCCGTGGGGCCATGGTCATTATGGCGGGGCTGGCGATTTCCACGATTGCCGGCGCGGCCCTGGCCACGGTGCTCAATTTCGCGCCCAATCCCTATGCCATGCAGGAGTTGGTGTTCTGGTTGCTGGGCTCGGTCTCGGAGCGTGGCCTGGAATACGTGGGGCTGCTGCTGCCAGCGCTGGTCATCGGGACGGCCATTATCTGGAGTCAGCGTCGGCTCCTGTCGGCCCTGTCCCTGGGTGAGGAAGTGGCTCGTAGTATGGGCTTCGACTATGCCAAGGGTAGTCGGCTGGTGGTGCTGGGCACGGCGGTATTGGTGGGCACGGCTGTGGCGGTGGCTGGCAATATCGGCTTTGTCGGCCTGATGGTGCCCCACCTGATCCGCCCGCTGGTGGGCAGCCGTCCGGAAAAGCTGCTGATTCCCGCCGCCCTGGCCGGCGCCATACTGGTGTGCCTGGCGGATATTCTGGTGCGCAGTCTGCCGCCCGGGCGGGAGATCAAGCTCGGGGTGCTGACGTCGCTGATCGGGGCGCCTCTGTTTATCTGGCTGGTTTGGCGGGAGCGACGCAAATGGCTGTGATCGAAGTCGAAGGCCTGACAATGCCGGGGCGTCTGGATGGCGTGAGTCTGCAGGTCTATCGCGGGGAAGTGCTGGGGCTGATCGGTCCCAACGGCGCGGGGAAATCCTCGCTGCTGAAGTGCCTGTGCGGCATCGAACAAGGTGCCGGTCACATCAGCTACGATGGGCTCGACAGCGGTCAGCTCAGCCCGAACGACAAGGCGCGCATGCTAGGCTTTCTGCCGCAGAGCTGTCGGGTCGCCTGGTCGCTGAAGGTTCGCGATGTGATCGCCCTGGGCCGGCTGCCCTGGGGGGATGAAAACCGCCAGGTGATTGAAGCGGCTGCGCAAAAGACGGATGTCAGCGACTGGCTCGACAAGCCCGTGGATAAGCTCTCCGGTGGCCAGCAGGCCAGGGTTTGGCTGGCGCGGGTGCTGGCGGGCGAGCCGGAGCTGTTGCTGGCGGACGAGCCGGTGGCGAGCCTGGATCTGTTTCATCAGCTCAGCGTCATGGCCATGCTGCAGGACTATGCCCGCCAAGGCGCGGCCGTGGTGGTGTCGCTGCACGATATCGGCCTGGCGGCGCGTTTCTGTGACCGGATCTGTTTGCTGCATAACGGCCAGGTTCATGCCCTGGGGAGTCCGGAGGCGGTGATTACCCGGGGCAACCTGCGCAGCGTGTATGGCGTGGACAGCCACATCGACCTGCAGGCCGATCCACCCATCGTGATCCCCCGGCAGGTTCGCTCATGACCATGAAACCCGGTAAGAACCTGGACGAG
>JAEZAA010000235.1 GCA_023430625.1 Pseudomonadota bacterium | reverse complement strand
TCACTAAACCTCGGTCGGATAGGTCACCCGTCGCGCGGGCCGGCGCAACACGGCGCCCACTATACAAAGCCAGCCCGCCAAAAATGCGAGCCCACCGATCGGCGTTACCATGCCGAGCCAGCTCCAGCCGGTCAACGCCAGGGCATACAGGCTACCGCTAAACAGCAAAATGCCGCAAGTAAAGGCACGGCAGGCCCAGCGCTGCCAACGGCCGTTCAACTCCACCGCCGGAACCGCCACCAGCCACAAGACCAGGGTGTGAAACATCTGGTAGCGCACACCGGTGGCCATTACTGTCTGAGCATACTCCAAAAGCACCCCTTTGAGGGCGTGGGCGGCAAAGGCCCCCAAAGCGACCACCAGAAAACCCGACAGGGCCGCCAACACCGCATAAGCCTGCAGAACTCGCTCGTCCCGTACGACCGTCGTCATCATCGTCATCTTCTTCCTGACCGGGTTAACTATCTATGCTCAGCTGTCGACTCTGCGGGCCAAGCCCAACGATTCAATCGCCGCAGGGGCAGGTCTCGCTGTGGCCGCTGTCCAGGTCGAACGCGGTGAGACAGCCGCCCCAGACGCAGCCCGTGTCCAGCGCTACATACTGCGGCGTCCGCACCTTGCCTTCCAGTGCGGCCCAGTGGCCAAACAGAATCCGGGTGGAATCCTTGCGCGGGTACTCGAACCAGGGCCGAAATCCGTCAGGGGCTGCCCCTGGCCCTTCCTTACTGTCGAACTCCAGGCCGCCGGCGGCATCGATAAAGCGCATGCGGGTCAGGTAATTGGTGATGAGCCGCAGGCGCTCGTAGCCCGTGAGCTGATCGTCCCAAACCCGAGGCTTATTGCCATACATATGGCTGAAGTACGCGCCATACTGATCGCCCCGCAACACCTGCTCCAGCTCGCCCGCCAGGCTCAAGGCCTGCTCCAGGCTCCACTGGGGCGGAATCCCGGCATGGCTCATCAGGCTGTTGCGGCCCGCGTCGTAATGGATCATGGGCTGGCGTCGTAACCAATGGCATAACTCGTCCACGTCGGGCGCGTCCAGCACCTCATCCAGGGTGTCCTTGCGCTTGTGGCGCTCGCTGCCCGCCCACACCGCCAGCAAATGCAGATCATGATTGCCGAGCACGGTTACCGCCGAGGCGCCCAGGGACTTGACGTAGCGCAGGCAGGCCAGGGATTGCGGGCCCCGGTTCACCAGATCGCCCGCCAGCCAGAGCTGATCCCGCTCCGGATCGAAACGGATCTGGTCCAGCAGGCGCCGAAACGGCTCATAACATCCCTGCAGGTCACCGATTGCATAGACGGCCATAAGATTCCTCGACAGTAGTGCGTGCCCCGTTCAGTGCTCCCGCCGGGCCGCCCGCCAGGAGCCGCGCAGTAGGCTGTGAGATCGTGACTTAGTTGGGATCGTGACCTAGTGCAGCGTACGGGGCAGCGACAGGGTGAAGCGTTCAATCTCGGCGTCGAAGGCTTCGCCGTCCTCACCGCGCATCTGGTAACTGCCCTCCATCGTGCCCACATCCGTGGTCAGCACGCAGCCGCTGGTGTACTCGTACGTCTGCCCGGGCGCGATTTTTGGCTGCTCGCCGATCACGCCTTCGCCCCGCACTTCCTGCACCTCGTAATTGGCATCGGTAATGATCCAGTGCCGGCTGATCAGCTGCGCCGCCATGGTGCCCTGATTGGCGATGGTGACGTGGTAGGCGAAGACATAACGGGACATGGCCGGGTCTGATTGTTCAGCAAGATAACGGCTCTTGACCCGAACCTGAATGTTGTAGGGAGAGGATGATTTCATAGAGACGCTGAATCCTTACTGCCACGAATCCGCGGTGGAACCCGGGCCTGAATCCCGCAGTTCCGCCAATACGTTACTGATATGGACGTAATCCGCCAAACCGAGGCGCTCGGGGCGTTGACTGGGGTCCACATTGAGCAAGGGCCAGACACTGTCGTCGACCAGGTTGCGCAAGCCGTTGCGCAGGGTCTTGCGGCGCATGTTGAAGGCCTCGCGCACCACCCGTTCCAGCAACGCCACGTCCTTCGCCGGATGGGGCAGCTCGCGATGAGGTGCCAAGCGCACGATGGCCGAATCCACCTTGGGCGCGGGACGAAAGGCACCCGGCCCCACGTCGAACAGATGGGCCACCTCGCAGAAATACTGCACCATGATGCCGAGCCGGCCGTAGGCTTCCTCCCCAGGCTGTGCCGCCAGACGTTCCACCACTTCTTTCTGCAGCATGAAGTGCATGTCCAGGATCAGGTCGGCGCTGCGCAGCAGATGAAACATCAAGGGTGTGGAGATGTTGTATGGCAGGTTACCGACGATCCGCAGCGGCTTGCCGGGCTGGTGCAGCTGGCGGAAGTCGAAGCGCAGGGCGTCGGCTTCATGAATGCGAAAATTCGGATAATTGAAAAACTTGGTGCGCAGCACCGGAATCAGGTCGCGGTCCAGTTCGACCACATCCAGCTGACCGCCGGTGGCCTGCAGCAACAATTCCGTGATCGCGCCAAGTCCCGGCCCGATTTCCACCAGGGTCTGCTCCGGCTTGGGATTAATCGCCCGCACGATGCGCGCGATCACGGCCTGATCGTGCAGGAAGTTCTGGCCAAAACGCTTGCGCGCCTGGTGCATAAGCGGCTGTTTAGCCATGGGGTGATTCCTCCGGGCCCACAGAGGCTCCCGCATCGTTCTTGGAAGAGACGGTCTTGGACGCGACGGCCGCGGCCATCTGTTGGGCGTAATCCAGGGCGGTCAGCAGGCTGCCGATTTCGGCCTTGCCCGAGCCGGCCAAGTCCAGGGCGGTTCCGTGATCCACGGAGGGACGAATAATCGGCAGCCCCAACGTGATGTTGGCGGCATGGCCGAACCCCTTGTACTTGAGCACCGGCAACCCCTGGTCGTGGTACATGGCCAGCACCGCGTCGGCCTGGTCGAGATGCTTCGGTGTAAACAGGGTGTCCGCCGGCAGCGGACCGATCAGCTCGGCGGCCAGGTTTTGCTCGCGCAGGCGTTGCAGGACCGGCTCGATCACCTCGATTTCTTCCCGTCCCAGATGACCGCCCTCGCCGGCATGGGGGTTGAGCCCCGCCACCAGGATGCGTGGGTGCGCGATACCGAACTTGCGCTGCAGGTCGCGGTGCAGCACCCGAATCACCTGCTCCAGCAACGGCCGGGTCAGGCTGGCGGCAACTTTGGCCAGCGGCACATGGGTAGTGGCCAGCGCCACGCGCAGGCCTTCGGTCGCCAGCATCATCACCACCTTGCGGGTACCGGTGATCTGCTCCAAAAATTCCGTGTGGCCCGTGAAGGACACGCCGGCATCGTTGATGATGCCCTTGTGCACCGGCGCCGTAACCAGGGCGGCAAACTCACCGTCCTGGCAGCCTACGGTTGCCTTGCGCAGGGTGTTCAGCACGTACTGGGCATTGGCGACGTTGAGCACACTTGCCTGCACCGGGGCCTCAAGCGCCACCGGCAAGACACAGAGCTCACCGGGCGCGTCGTTGCGCGCGGGCGCCTGGGCGTCATAGCGTCGTACTTGCAATGGCAGGCCCAGTTGCGCCGCCCGTTCCTGCAACAGCACGGGATCCGCCACGACAACCCATTCCACGCCCTCGGGCCGTTGCCGCTGTGCCAGGGCGACGCAAAGATCTGGGCCGATACCGGCTGGTTCGCCCGCGGTGATGGCTAATCTCATGACAGGGACTTGTCCTTGATTTCCACGTAGGCTTCTTCCCGAACTTCGCGCAGCCAGCTTTCCAGCTCTTCCTCGAATTTGCGGCGGAACAGGATCTGGCGCGCCTGCGCCTCCTGCACCCGCTCACCCACATCCTGCTGACGCCGTTCCAGCACCTGCAGGATATGCCAGCCAAACTGACTGCGAAATGGCGTACTGACGGCATTGAGCGCGGAGGTTCGCATGACCTGCTCGAACTCTGGCACCATCTCGCCGGGACTCACCCATTGCAGGTCACCACCCGAGCTTGCAGACCCCGGATCATCCGAGTAGGTCTTGGCAACCTCGCCGAAATCGGCGCCTTTCTCGGTAATCTGGCGATACAGATCGCGAATCAGTTGCTCGGCTTCCTGTTCGCTGCGGATTTCCGTGGGCCGTACCAGAATATGCCGCACCCGGCTCTGCTCAACGATCTGACTGGAACCACCACGCTTGTCCTGCACCATCACCAGGTGAAAGCCGCTGGCCGCCTGCAGGGGCTCAGACACTTGCCCCACCTGCAGCTTCGGCACCACATCGGCAAACAAGGTGGGCAACTGATGGGCACTGCGCCAACCGAGATCGCCGCCTTCCAGCGCCGTCTGGGCATCGGAATGGGTCGACGCCAGCTGACGGAAATCGGCGCCTTCCTGCAACTGCCGGCGCAGGTCCTGTGCCTCGTTACGGGCCGCCTCGATCTGCTGCTGGGTTGGCTGGTCCGGCAGCCCGATCAGGATATGCCCGAGCCGGTATTCCTCGGAGGCCCGGGTCTTGCCTTCGGCGGACTGGAGATAGGCCTCTACTTCCGACTCCGACACATCGATCCGCGACTCCACCCGACGCTGCTGATAGCGGCCGATGACCATCTCGCGACGGATCTGCTCACGGGCATAGGCATAGGAGATGCCCTCGGAACGCAGGGCGTCCTGAAACTGGTCCAGGGTCATTTTGCTGTCCTGGGCGATCCGCGCCATGGTTTCATTGAG
>JAEZAA010000153.1 GCA_023430625.1 Pseudomonadota bacterium | reverse complement strand
TGGCATGGAGGTTTGCGTCGATCCGGACATGCGCGGCTACCGGATCGGCCAGCGCCTGTACGACGAGCGCAAGCGCCTGGCGCAGGATCTCAATTTAAAAGGCGTGGTGTTCGCGGGACGCCTGCCGACCTTGGCCAAGCGGATGCAGCGCTTTGGCAGTGCCGAGGCCTATGTGGAGCAGGTGAAGAAGAAACAGCAGCGGGATCCGGTGCTGTCGTTCCAGCTGCACAATGGGTTTGAGGTACAGGGTGTGATTCCAGGCTACCTAGACGCCGACCGCCAATCCCTCGGTTACGGCGTGCATATGACCTGGCGCAATCCCAAGGTGCCGCAGGATGAAACGGCGGACAAGATCAAGCGCTACGGCAGCCGGCTACCGGACACGGTGCGGGTGGGAACCGTGCAGTACATGCAGCGCGGAGTGAAATCCTTCGACGAGTTCATCGAGATCGTGCGCTATTTCGTCGACGTGGTGGCCACCTACCGTGGCGACTTCGTGGTGTTTCCCGAAATGTTTACCTTGCAGCTCTTGTCGATTGAGGACCAGGAGCTGGCACCCGCGGCCTCCATCGAGGCGTTAACCAAATACCGGCCCCGCTTCATCGAGGCCATGCGCGACCTGGCGTTGCGCTTCAACATCAACATCATTGGCGGCTCGCTGCCAACCCGCAGCGAAGACGGTCGGGTGCAAAACGTGGCCTACGTGTTCCTGCGGGACGGTCAGGTGTTCGAGCAGGCCAAGATTCATCCGACCCCCAATGAGTCCTACTGGTGGAACATCGAGGGCGGCAACGAGCTGACCGCCATCGAGACGGATTGCGGACCCATCGGCATCCTGATCTGCTATGACGCGGAGTTTCCAGAACTGGCGCGGCATTTGGCGGATCAGGGCGTGCAGATCCTGTTCGTGCCCTTTTGCACCGACGAGCGCCAGAGCTATCTGCGGGTGCGTTATTGCTGCCAGGCACGGGCGGTGGAGAACCAGTTCTATGTGGTCATGTCCGGCAACGTGGGTAACCTGCCGAACGTGGCGAACATGGACATCCAGTATGCCCAGAGCTGCGTCCTCACCCCCTGCGACTTCCCGTTCGCCCGCGATGGCATCGCCGCCGACACCACGCCCAACGTGGAGACGGTGGCATTCGCCGACCTGCGCCCGGAAACCCTGCACATTGCCCGCAACAGCGGCACCGTGCAGAACCTGCGGGACCGCCGCCACGACCTGTACAACGTCCAATGGCGCGGCAAATAGCGCACCCTCGGGAACGCCAGCAGCACGAAGTGACAGGTCTGTCACTTCGCCGCGTATTTGTCGCTAATTAGAGAAACTTTTGCGGGGCGCCGCTTTTCATCAGACTGTGTGCTTACACGCTGACGCTCGCTTGGTAGGGAGTCAGCCAGGGAGCGGAAGGAGATCCAATGCCGGCGGTAAACCCAGTTCAGGCCTTCGGATCGCTCACTCTGCCGTTTGCGACAGCAAGTTGGGTGTGAGACGAACCGCTCTGTATAACTGCTATGAACGATCGACGGGGGTATGGAACCGATGAGAAAGCTAGTACCCGGTGTGCTGACCATTGCCATGAGCCTGGGGCTGGTGGCCTGTGGCGGCGACGAGGAACAGGCCGCCCAGGATCAGACGTCACCTACTGTTGAAGAAGAAGCGGGCGTTGTGCCATCGCAGGAGGAAAACCAGCCTTCGGCCGTGCCCGGCGAACCCATTGACCCGACAGGGACCACGCCATCCGAGCCGCCCGATGCCGGCGAGCACGGTATCACGGGCGGTGGTGACCCGACGCCGGGCAACGAAACGTCAGGCGATGGGCTGCCCAGCGAGCGGTTCACGCCGCCAGGGGGCCAGCCGGAAACCGGCGGTACGGTTGAGGGCACCGACGAGACGGTCCCGGCCGAACCACCCCAGTAGCACCGAGGCGATATCGAGCTAGGGATACAGGTATTGCACCACCCAATGAAAAGGAGGCAACTCATGATGAAGAAGTTCGCAACAGGTTTTCTGGCGGCAGCCCTGTCCCTGGGACTGGCAGCCTGTACCGAAGAAGAAAACACCGTTGGTGACGCGGAAGATCTGAACCAGATGGAAAGCCCTGCCGCTGGCGGTCAGGCCCAGCCCGGTTATGACGAAGGGATGGGGCAGGGCACCATGGATCAGGGTATTGATGAACCCCCCACCCTGGAGCAGGAGCAAAACATGGGCACCCCTGGCGGCAGCATGAACGAGCCTCAGGAGTTCACCCCAGAAGGCGAGCAACAGCAGGATCCCATGCAGTAAGCATCCGCTGTCTCGTGTTATTCCCATTACACCCAGGCTTTGTCCTGGGTGTAATGCGTGCCGGAGCCAAGCGGGCTCCAGATTAAAGTGCCCACTAGAACAATTTTTCTACCAGGACAAGGCTTCACCGTTGGAGTGCCAGAAATGGCCACTGGTCTCCATCTGTAACTGGTCGATGCGTTGCGCAAGCCGGGCGGCCGCAACATCCGGAGTGATGTCGCCGGTGTGGCCGGTCATGTCGGTCTGCACATAACCCGGATGCAACAGGGCAACTGCGATACCGCGTGACTTCAGGTCGATGGCCAGTGACTTGCCGGCGGCATTGAGGGCGGCCTTGGACATGCGATAGCCATAATGACCACCGGAGCCATTGTCGGCGATGGAGCCCATCCGGCTGGTGATCAGCGCCACCTTGCTGCCACTTTTCAGATTGCCCAGCAGACGGTGAGTGACCCGCAGGGGGCCTATGGCATTGACCTCGAATTGGCGCGCGATTTGGGCCCAGTCCATGTTCTCCAGGCTTTCCGAATGCAACAGGCCTGCATTGTTGATGAGGATGTCCAGCGTCTGGTTGCCGAGCTTGTCGGCCAGCGTGGCGAGCCCGTGATCCTGGGTGACGTCGATCCCTTCAATGATATCGACGCCCAACGCCTTTAGTTCCGCGGAGCTGTGGCGGCAGACGCCAATGACCCGGTCGCCGCGCTGCTGGTAGAGTTTGCAGAATTCCAGTCCGATGCCACGGTTTGCACCGGTGACCAAGACAGTTGCTGACATCGTTGTTCTCCCTCGACTGATGAGTGGATTGATGAATGGGCTGATGAATGTTGGCTAGGACGCCTGTTTCAGATACTGCTCCAAGGCCTCGCTGCCACCAATGTGGCGACCGCCAATAAAAACCTGTGGAGCCGTGCCCTGGCCGGTAACGGCGCGCAGGCTGCTCACGGTGGCGTCGCGACCCAGCACGATTTCCTCGAACACCATACCAGCGTCGGTCAGCATCTGCTTGGCGCGAGCGCAGAATGGACAGCCGGGTTTGACGAACAGGGCCACCGCTTCCGGCAATTTGATGTCGGGATTGATGTAGCGCAGCATGGTTTCGGCGTCCGACACCTCGAAGGGATCGCCCGGACGGTCCGGCTCGATGAACATCTTCTCGATGACGCCGTCCTTGACCAGCATGCTGTAGCGCCAGGAGCGCTCGCCGAAGCCTAGCTCCGCCTTATCCACGGTCATGCCCATGCCACAGGTGAACTCGCAGTTGCCGTCGGGAATCATGTGCAGGTTACTGCTGTCCTGATCCTTGGCCCAGGCGTTCATCACAAAGGTATCGTTGACCGACATGCAGATGATGTCGTCCACCCCATTTTCCTTGAACAGTGGCGCCAGCTCGTTGTAGCGCGGCAAATGGGTGGAGGAGCAGGTGGGGGTGAAGGCGCCTGGCAGGGAAAACACCACCACCGTCTTGCCCTTGAAAAGATCGTCCGTGGTCAGGGTCTGCCATTGATCGTCAACACGCAGGCGAAAGGTGGCGTCCGGTACGCGCTGACCTTCCTTGCTCTCGAACTTGCTCATGGGATTACTCCTGTCGGCGGGCGCCCTTGATCCGGGGCGCTCTGTTTTCGCGTGAGTCTTCGTGTGAGCTTCGTATTCTAAAGTCGCCGTATTCTAATGCCCTGCCAGGTGAGCGATCAGGCGGCAGCATCCTATACTTGCTGCAGACCCTGAAATTTCTTCGCCGAGGAATGACCGTGAATCTTGCCGAGCTATTCGACATTGCGCCCCTGGATTGGGTGGGCATCCTCTGCTGTCTGGTTTCAGGCGCGATCATCGGGGCTGAGCGCCAGCTCCTCGGCAAGCCGGTCGGGATTCGGACCAGCTCCCTGATCTGCATGGGCACCTATGTTTTCATCGTGGTGGCCAACTCGGTGCTGAACGAGCATGGAGACGCCTCCCGCGTCATCGGCCAGGTCATCACCGGCATCGGGTTTCTCGGTGCCGGCGTCATGCTGACCCGAGACGGCGTGGTCATGGGCGTGACCTCGGCGTCCGCCATCTGGATGCTGGCCGCCATCGGCGTGGTGATCGGCAGCGGCCACCCCGCCACCGGCGTTAAGCTCGCGGTGCTGGCAGTAGCGGTGCTGGTGGGGGTGGATCTTCTGGAGGGTTCATTCAAGGCATTGCAGCGGGGCGTGCACCGCCGGATCAGCGATCTGCGCCAGATCCGCCACCCGGATGCCCGCCGCGCCCGTAGCGGGCGCGACGAGGCTAGAAGCTCCAGCTCGCTTACGCCTGAAGACTGAGCCGGGCGACGAACAGGGTGTCGGCGTCGCTTTCGGGGCAGCCGAGCAGGCTCTGATAGTCCAACTGCCAGCCGGGTTGTTGCAACAGGCTGGCGACAATGTCCTCGTTTTCTTCCACCCGAAAGCTGCAGG
>JAEZAA010000088.1 GCA_023430625.1 Pseudomonadota bacterium | reverse complement strand
CCGCGCCAGCGATGAAGCCAAGCGCGGCAAGATGTTCGGCTTCTTCGTCGGCCAGGCGATGAAGGCCTCTAAGGGCAAGGCCAACCCGCAACAGGTCAACCAGCTTCTCAAGCAGAAGCTGGACGGTTGAGTCTTGGCTGTTCGTATCGCTGTGCCGAGCCTGTTCTCCAGCATCCTGCGGGGCTGGGGACAGGCGATACTGGTTGCCGCTCTGCTGATACCGGGCGCCGCCGCGGCCGGTGATAGCCTGGGTGACGGCAGCGGTGGCCTCTCCTACCAGGCTGAAGGCCGCGCTTCCTATTACTCGTCCCGCCTGCATGGTCGGCGTACCGCCAGCGGCGAGCCCTATGATGAGTCCGCCTTGACCGCTGCACATCCCAGCTTGCCGTTCGACTCCCAGCTGTGCGTGACCAATCTGTTCAATGGTCGCAGCACCAGGGTACGGGTCAACGACCGCGGGCCCTTCGTCGGCGGCCGAATTATCGATCTATCGCTGGCCGCAGCCACCAAGCTGGGCATGCTGCGTGCCGGTACGGCAAGGGTCAGAGTGGAAACCTGCGAGGAAGACGTTTGAGCTTCTCCGGGCACTAACCAGTACGGCTATACTCCAAAGGCTACCCACAAACCCAAGGAGCTAGTCCCGCATGCCGGAAACGACACGGAAACGACTCGGGAACACCACCATTCTGCTGCCGGTATTCATTCCGGCCTTCTTTTTCATCCTGCTATTAGTGATCGGCACGGCCAGCCAGCCTGAGCTGGCCGGTGAGCTGTTCGCTTCGATACTGAGCTATATCACCAACACCTTCGGCTGGTTCTACATGCTGTCGGTGGCCATCTTCCTGGTATTCATCGTCATCGTTGCCCTGAGCAAATGGGGACATATCAAGCTCGGGCCCGACCATGCCGAACCGCAGTACAGCTTTCCCGCCTGGTTCGCCATGCTGTTTTCCGCCGGCTATGGTATCGCCCTGCTGTTCTTCGGTGTGGCTGAACCGGTGCTGCATTACGCCGACCCACCCATTGGCGCAGGGTTGACCGTCGATGCCGCCAAACAGGCCATGCAGATCGCTTTCTTCCATTGGGGTTTTCATATCTGGGCCATCTACGGGCTGGTCGGGCTGGTGCTGGCATACTTCTCGTTCCGCCACGGCCTGCCATTGTCCATCCGCTCGGCTCTCTACCCGCTGATCGGTGATCGCATCTACGGCCCCATTGGCCATGCGGTGGATACCTTCGCCATCCTCGGCACCATGTTCGGGATTGCCACTACCCTGGGCCTGTCGGTTTCGCAGATGAATGCCGGTTTCAACTATCTGTGGCCATCGATACCGGTCAATACCTGGATGCAGATTATCTTCATCGCCGGCATCACCGCGCTGACCATGTTCTCGGTGGTGGCTGGTATGGACAAGGGCATCAAGCGGCTGGCGATGCTCAACATGATCATCGCCACCGCGCTGATGCTGTTCATCTTCCTGGTCGGTCCGACCATCCTCATCCTCGAGACCTTTCTGCAGAACACCGGCAGCTATCTGAACAACATCGTCGAGCGTACCTTCAACCTGCAGGCCTACTCGCGCAGTGACTGGATCGGCAACTGGACCCTGTTCATCTTCGGCTGGACCATTTCCTGGGCGCCGTTCGTCGGGCTCTTCATCGCCAAGATCAGCCGGGGCCGCACCATTCGCCAGTTCGTGTTCGGCGTGTTGCTGGTACCGACCATCTTCACCTTCCTCTGGTTCTCCGTATTTGGCGACACGGCGCTGCACCTGATCATGGTGGAGGGCTACACGGCGCTGATCGACGAGGTGCAGAGCGATCACGCCATCGCCCTGTTCAAGCTGTACGAGCGGCTACCGCTGACCAGTATCGTGTCGTTCATCACGGTGATGTTGATCGTCACCTTCTTCGTGACCTCCGCCGATTCCGGTGCTCTGGTCATTGACTCCCTGGCCGCTGGCGGCGCACCGCATACGCCCGTTTGGCAGCGCCTGTTCTGGGCGGTCACCGCCGGCACCCTGGCGGCGGTTCTGTTGGTGGCCGGTGGCCTCAATGCGCTGCAGACCATGGCCATTACCAGCGCGCTGCCGTTTGCCGTAATCATGTTGATCGCTGCCTTCGGCATGTGGCGGGCGTTGGTGATCGAGGGCCACCGCGAGGCCAGCCTGCAGGCTCATATCCAAACGGCACCCCATGGTACCGGCAGTCTCTGGAAGAAACGCCTGGCGGGGCTGATCAACTTTCCGCCCCGCGAGCAGGTGGAGCAGTTCCTGGCAACCACTGTGGTGCGCAGCATGCAGCGGGTGAAACAGAGCCTGGTGGAGCGGGATTGGCCAGCGGAGGTTCACTACGACCAGGAGGGTGCGCGGGCCTATCTGGAGGTGATCAAGCCGGGGCAGTTGGATTTCCTGTATGAGATCCGGCTACGTGACTACGCAGTGCCGGATTTCGCCTTCCCGGAGATGGATCGCGATCCGGAGGGCGACGAGAAATACTACCGGGCCGAGGTCTTCCTACGCCGTGGCGGTCAGTCCTATGACATCTACGGCTATGAGGAGCACGAACTCATTCGCGACATCCTCGACCAGTTCGAGAAGTACCTGCACTTCCTGCATATCTCGCCCGGTAACCTGCCCTGGAACATGGCCGAGCACGACGAGATGCTGACCCAGACCGACCCCGAGCATCGACCACGCTAGCTCGGGGCGTTGTTCAGCGTCAGAGTGCGGTCTGCTCGCCTGCAGGCGTGGCGCTGGCTGCCTGCTTCTCCAGAAACTGGATCACGGCGGCCACGGTGCCAGCCGGATCCTCTTCCTGGGGCACGTGGCCCAGGTTCTCGAACAGGGCGAACTCGCTGCCCTGGATCTCCTGGGCGAAGCGAATGGCATCGTCCACCGGCAGCAGTTGATCCTGGGCGCCCCAGATAATCAGGGTGGGCTGCTGGATGCTCTTGATCAGCACCGAGTCCTCATACGAGCTCAACTGGCTGAAGCGCTCGCGCAGCGCACCCCGGTTGCCTTCGCGCAGGGTCAGTTCGTAGTAGCGGTCCACCAGCTCCTCGGTCACCAGGGACGGATCGGCATACACGTCGTGAACGCTGGACTCGACCATGCTGCGGGGCAGGGTCAGCTCCATCAGCTGGTTCAGCACCGGCATCTGCGCGATACGAAAGCCAATGGGCATGGACTTGGCCCGCATGGGATAACCGCTGGAATCCACCAGAATCAACTGGGCCACCCGCTGCGGGTGGGCGACGGCGGTGGACCAGGCAATCCGTCCGCCGAGGGAGTTGCCGGCCAGCACGAAGCGCTCAACACCGAGCTGGTCGAGCACCTCGGTGACGAAACCAACATAGGATTCCATGCGGTAGTTGTTATTAGGCTCCGGCCCGGTCAGGCCAAAACCCGGCAGATCGAAGCGGATCACCCGGCGCGAGCCCTGCAATGCTTCCACCCAACCATCCCAGGTGTGCAGGCTGGCGGAGGTGCCGTGCAGCAGCACGATGGGCACCGGGTCGTCGCGACGGCCTTCGTCGCGCAGGTGAACTTGCATGCCGCGCACCTCGATGAACTGCGAGGGCGCCGGCGCCCAGCGCGTCTTGAGTTCATCGACCGGCAGGTCCGGTGCCCAGGTAACGGCCAGAAAGCCGCCCAGAATGGCGACAACAGTGACAACTAACACACCCAGTATCTTGAGAAGTAGCTTCATGCGGTGCTCTCGGTCAGGGAGGATTGGGTTGCAGGCAAGTTTATTGGCTCCCGGGCCGCACTACTAGTACCATCAGGCTCCTCGAACAATCAGGACAGGTTTTATCGTCCAGTCACCGGACTCTGACCGAAGGTAACCGATGTCAAACGAACTCACATTCGCCACTCCTTTTACGCTACCCCAGGGCCAGACGCTCAAGAACCGCTTCTTCAAATCCGCCATGAGCGAGCAATTGGGCGACCGCCAGCACAACCCCACGTCAAAGCTTGCGCGGCTTTACCGCACCTGGGCCGAAGGCGGTCTGGGGCTGGCGGTGACCGGCAACGTGATGATCGAGCGCACGGCTCTGGGCGAACCCAAGAACGTGGTGCTGGATACCCAGAGCGATCTGGCGGCGTTTCGCCAGTGGGCGGAGCAGGGCCAGGTCAACGGCTGCCAACTGTGGATGCAGCTGAACCATCCCGGCAAGCAGATCCCGAGCTACCTGTCCAAGGAGCCGGTGGCGCCATCCGCCATCTCCCTGGGCGGCGGACTGGAATATGCCTTCAACAAGCCGCGCGCGCTGACCGAACCCGAGATCCTGGACATCATCGGCAAGTTCGCGACCGCCGCCCGGCTGGCCAAGGAAACCGGCTTTGCCGGCGTGCAGATCCACGGCGCCCACGGCTATCTGGTGAGCCAGTTCCTGTCGCCCCGCCACAACCAGCGCACCGACCAATGGGGCGGCAGCGCGGAGAACCGCCGCCGCTTTGTGCTGGAGCTGTATCGGGCGATTCGCGAGGCGGTGGGCGCGGACTTCCCGGTGGGCATCAAGCTGAATTCCGCCGATTTCATGAAAGGCGGTTTCACCGAAGAAGAATCCATGGATGTGGTCAAGGCCCTGGCGGATGCCGGCATTGATCTCATCGAGATTTCCGGCGGCACCTACGAAAGCCCGTCCATGGTGGGCTACAAGATCAAGGAATCGACCCTCCAGCGCGAGGCCTATTTCCTGGAATACGCGGAGAAAGTCCGCAAGCTGGTCAAAACGCCCATCGTGGTCACCGGCGGCTTCCGCTCCGGCCGCGCCATGCTGCAGGCCCTGAACAGCGGTGCCACCGACCTGATCGGACTGGCTCGCCCGCTGGCGGTCCAGCCCGATCTGCCCAACCGCCTGCTGGCGGAAGCCAGCTACCGCATCGAGATGAAGCGGCCCAGCACCGGCGTGAATCTGGTGGACCGCTTCTCCGGGCTCGACATCATCTGGTACGAGTTCCAGCTGGAGCGCATCGCCGAAGGCAAGCGCACCAAGCCCGACAGCAGTGCCTGGCTGGCGGTGGTCAATACCATCGGGCGGATGGGCGTTCATGCGTTCGCCAAGCGGCGGGCGTAAGACGGCGGGCTGGGGAAGAAGCTGCCGGGGAGGGCGTCTGGAGAGTTTTTAAGACCGCTCCAGACTCTGTGCTGCCTTGATCAACTCTTCGGCGGCTTTCTCGCGGATCTTCAGGGTGTCGCTGGGGTCAACGCCATAGCGTTGCCCCAGCAGCTCCAGGTCTTCCGGCTTGAAAGTCACCGTCAGCCGGGGCCGAACCGGCAGTTTGTTGTACGGCAGCCCCAACAGCTTGCGAATGAAGTCGGGTGGGTTGAGGCGCTCGGAGAGCGCAGCACGTTTGATGCTGTACTGCGTCTCGCTCGCCAGGTCAAAGGCGACCTGGGTCGCCCGAATGGCTTCCCGTTCCTTGGGCCATCGATCTTTCCGGTCAGGCACGGGGACCTCCTCGATATCATCAGGACTCGTTGCGTCCGCGCAGACGGGCGAGAATGGCATTGGCATCCGCCGCCTCGCCCTTGATGCCGGCCGCTTTCAGCTTCTCATCCAGCGCTTGCTCACCGGATTCCCGGGCCAGCACTTCGCCGGCGGCCAGACGATCATCCAACCGCTGTTGACGTGCCTTGATCCGCTCCAGCGAGTTGCGGGCGGAACTCAGGGTCGAGTCCTGGGCAGCGATGTTGTCGACGATCTGGACCGTGGCCTTTTGCACGCTTTCCGTGGTGCGTACGATCGACAGTTCGCGCTGGTGATCGGCAATGATCTTCTCGGCGGCATCGATCTTCTGGCGCAAGGTCGCAATCTGCGAGCCCAGGCGCGTCGAAATAGCCGTCTGCTCGGCTCGCTCCGCTTCGCGCTTGGCGATGCGTTGCGCCACTTCCAGTGCCAGTGCCTCGTTGTTCTGATCCAGCGCCTTGATGGCACTGGCTTCGTCGTCGGCAATCTGGCCGTCGAGTTCGGCAATGCGGCGGTCGGTTTTCATCTTGTCGGCCATGACACCGGTCAAGGCGCGCTTGGAGTCATCGATGGCCGCCTGAGCATCGCGAATTTCCTGCTCGAAAATGCGGATGCTGTTGGCATCCACCACGGCGTCGCCGAGTTCACGGGCGCTGCCCCGCAGGGCGGTCCAGATCTTGCGCAGTACACTCATGGGAGAATCCTTTTAATCATCTTGATAATGAAACATCACTGAGAAACGAAGGGAGCCGAACATCGGTTCAGGCAGCCCGGCTGCGTCTCTCGTTCATTGGTGCCACGACCCTGCGACGCTCGGCTCCAGCTATTTCAGGTAGGGCTCGAGCGTCTGCAGCGCATCGACCGCGTTGCCTGCCAGCGTGGTCAGTTCCTTCATGATGTGTTCCGACGTCGAGGTCAGCGCCAGCGCACCATAGATCACATAGTGGTCGCCGACGATGCTGAAGCCGCTGAGCGGCATCGGCAGGCTCAGTTCGAGCAGCAATGCGTTGAGTTCTGGGATGCAGCCGTCCTTGAGTTCGGCCTTGGTAAATAGATAGCTGATGCAGAGGATCTGCGTATCCGTCACGGTCACGTAGATCGGCATTTCCTCCAGCCCCGACACCAGCACCTGCAGAACTTCCTGCTCGCCGGTGATGGGCAAGCAGTCGAACCGGTGCCCTTCGAACGTGGCGTTCGCGAGGCTTATCGTCATGTCTTGTAGCAAGCTCACAGGCGACTCCCTTTTGCGATGATTTTTGGCGAAAAATCAGTCTCGGAATAGATTCTTTCCAAAACGACATAAACTGTCCTGTTCACAAGCTAGGCCAGGGCGACAATTTATGTCAACAAAATTTCTTGCGATTGCCGCGTCGAATTACCGGTTTTCGAAACGAGATCACTTTTCTCAACTTGTAGGTTGACGGGGCTCGTGAGTAAGGGCTAGCTTGACATAAGTTGTCTGAAGGACGGACCTATGGAAGAGTTTCTGGCAAACGTACTGTCGTTTCCCACGATCGTATTCAGCGTGCTGCTGGGCGTCGTCTGCCTGTATTGGCTGTTTGCGCTGTTCGGTCTGGCCAGCCCGGACATGTTCGAAACGGATTTCGACCTCGATGTCAGCGGCGATGCCGTCAGCCTGAGTGGGCTGAGTGGCTTGATGGTTACCTTGGGGCTGACAGGTGTGCCGGTCTCCCTGGTGATCACGCTGCTGGTGTTGTACGCCTGGCTGATCTCCTATTTCGCAGTCCATTTCCTGGTTAGCCTGCTGCCCGCAGGATTGTTTTACTGGCTGGCGGGTAGTCTGGTGGTCTTGGTCGCCGCCGGCTTGTCGCTGTTCGCGACGGCCGCCAGTGTGCGCCCGATGCGGCCGCTGTTTCGCAAGCTGCACCGGGCTGCCACGGTTCCCGCGTTGCTAGGCCGTACCTGTGTTGTGCGTAGTACAACGGTGGACGAGGGATTTGGCGAAGCCACCATTACCCTGGATGGCGCCCACCTGATCCTTAAGGTGCGGGCCGAACCCGGCCGGCTGCAGCGCGGCGACCAAGCCGTGCTGCTTGAACACATACCCGATCAAAACGCATACCGAATCGTGCCCGCGCACGAGTTCACCAGTTAACACCTCGCCTGTCGAACAAGGAGTCGATATGTCTTTGTCTGTTGTGCTGCCATTCCTAATGGCCATTGGCGTCATTTTTGCCGTCATTCTGGCCGTGCTGTTTCTGTTCAAGCTGTTCTACGTCAAGGTGGAACAGGGCGAGGCGTTGATCGTCAACGACATGTCCCAGACGCCCAAGGTGTACTTCACCGGGGCCATGGTGTGGCCGGTGATCCACAAGAAAGAGGTCATGCGGATTTCGGTGCTGACCCTGGAAATCGACCGGCGGGGCAAGGAAGGTCTGATCTGTAAGGACCATATCCGCGCCGACATCACTGTGGCCTTCTATATCCGCGTCAACGAGACGCCGGAAGACGTCCTGAAGGTGGCCAAGTCCGTGGGCGTGACCCGCGCCTCTAACAAGGATGCCGTCAACGAATTGTTCAACGCCAAGTTTTCCGAGGCGCTCAAGTCCGTGGGCAAACAGTTGGAGTTCGTGGAGCTGTTCGACAACCGCATCCGCTTCCGGGAGGAAATCGTCAAGACCATCGGCGAGGACCTCAATGGCTACATCCTTGAAGACGTGGCCATCGACTACCTGGAGCAGACGCCCATCGAGATGCTTGACCCTAACAATGCCATGGACGCCCAGGGCATTCGTAAGTTGACTGAACTGGTGAAAAGTCAGGCGGAAGAAACCAATCGCCTGCGCAATGACCAGAAGCTGGAGATCGACCGCAAGGATACCGCTACCACCGAAGCCTTGCTGGAGCTGGAGAAGCAGCGGGTTGAAGCGCAGGCACGGCAGCAGCGAGAGATCGAAGTGGTCAAGGCGCGGGAAACGGCCGAGGCCGAAACCGTGCGAGAGCAGGAACGGCGCCGGGCGGAAGAGGCACGTATTGCCGCGCAGGAGGCGATCGAGATTGCCGAAGCCAACAAGAAGCGCCAGGTCGAAGTGGCTGACAAGGGCCGCGAGCGGGCGGTCGCGGTCGAGGCCGAGAACGTTGAGAAAGCGCGTCAGCTGGCGGCCGTGACCCGTGAGCGGGAAGTGGAGCTGCAGCGCATCGAGAAGGAAAAGGCGCTGGAAGAAGAGCGCAAGATCATTGCCGTGACCATCAGCGAGCGGATCGCCACCGAGAAGAAAGTGGCGGAGGAAGAAGAGCGGATCAAGGATACGCGCATTCTGTCCGAGGCGGATCGTCAGAAGAACGTGAAGATCACCGAGGCCACCGCCCAGGCGGAAGAAGAGCGTCTCAAGGCGGTCAAGGCCGCCGAGGCCGAGGAACAGAAGGCTGCCCACAAGGCCCGGGAAATCCAGGTGCTGGCGGAAGCCGAATTGCAGGCCGCGGACAAGCGCGCCCTGGCCGAGGCCAAGCGGGCCGAGGGTATCCGCGCGGTGAAGGCGGCGGATGGTCTGGCCGAGGCCCGGGTGAAGGAAGCCATGGCCGATGCGCTCGAGCGCGAAGGTCTGGTGGAAGCCGAAGTCACCAAGGCCAAGGCGAAGGCCATCGAGGAAGAAGGCCTGGCCGAGGCCCGTGTGCTGCAAGAGAAACTGCTGGCGGAAGCCAAGGGCCAGCGCGAGCAGGGCATGGCGGAAGCCGAGGTCATCAAGGCCAAGGCCAAGGCGGTCGAGGAAGAAGGTCTGGCCGAGGCGCGGGTGCTGGAAGAGAAGCTGCTGGCGGAGGCCAAGGGCCAACGCGAGCAGGGCGAAGCGGCGGCCAACACGCTGCTGGTCAAGGCCAAGGCGGAAGCCCAGGGCCTGGTGGACAAGTTCGATTCCATGGCGCAGATGTCGCCCCAGGCACGCGAC
>JAEZAA010000067.1 GCA_023430625.1 Pseudomonadota bacterium | reverse complement strand
GAACACAAGGGGCCAGAATCTTGTTCAGCTCTTCCTTCAGGGCCGCTTGCAGGGCCTCCGGATCGCGCAGCTGATTGCGTTCGAGCTGCTCGGTGATGCGGTCGATGATCTGGGTGGTGGCGGCCATACCCACGTCCGCCGTCAGCAGCAGCGTCTCGATCTCTTCCAGCAGCGCCTTGTCGATGCTCTTGCGCCCGCTGAACAGGCTCGCCAGGTTGTCCGTAAAGTTGGCGCGCGTCCGGTGCAAGCCTTCCTTGACTCGGTCGAACAGGCCGCGCGGCACCTCGACCGTTCCGACCACCGGCGCGGCGGCCTTGCGTTCCCGTTCGGCCACTTCCGCCGCGACGGTTTCCCGTTGCGCGACGCCGGTTTTGCGCTGGGCAACACCCGCTTCCCGCTGGGTCAGTGCGGCTTCACGCGGAGCCTCCAGGGCAAAGGGACGGGGCCTGGGCACCTTGGCGCGCCGCCCCAGTACATCTACCACAAAGGCAAGTACCAGCAAGGCCAGCAGGCCAATAAAAATCAAGGACAAAGTGGATTCCATAACAAAAAGCTCGGCTTATGTGATCACATGGGGGTCAGCATTTCGTGGGGCTATTCTAAACAGGTTGTGATTAAACTTCACGATTCGCCCCGCCCCGTTTGAGAAGCCGGGCGATCCCCCTGTAAGATACGCCGCTCAATCCCGAAGCTTACCGAGTCTGCCATGGCCCCGCGTCCTGCTCGTCCTGGATCCAAACCGACCCCTCAATCCAGCTTGCGCATCATTGCCGGCCAATGGCGTGGACGCCGCCTGCAGTTTCCCACCATCGACGGACTGCGCCCCACCCCCGACCGGGTGCGGGAAACCCTGTTCAACTGGCTGATGCCGGTAATCGCGGGAACCCGCTGCCTCGACCTGTTCGCGGGCAGCGGCGCCCTGGGCCTGGAAGCCCTGTCGCGGGGCGCGGCGGCAGCTACCTTCGTCGATCAGTCCACCCAGGTGAAACAGTCCATCCTGGCCAACCTGCGCCTTTTAGGCTGCGAGCAGGCCGAGGTTTATGCCGCCGACACCCTCAACTGGCTTCAGCATCCGCCGCAGGGTGCGGGCCCTTACGATCTGGTGTTTCTCGACCCGCCGTTTCGCCAGGATTTGCTGAACGCCTGCGCCGCCCGCCTGGAAGAACAGTCCCTGCTGCGGGATCAGGCCTGGATCTACATTGAGGCGGAACAGGAACTGAGAACCCTGCCGGTGCCGGACAACTGGCGCCTGCACCGCCACAAGATCGCGGGGCAGGTGCAATACGCCTTGTATCAGCGCGAGCGTCCTGCCGGTTAACCTAAAACGCCTGTCGGCCAGACACAAAAAAGGCGACTCATCAGCCGCCTTTTCTTCATAACCAGAACCCTTTTACGCTTGCGCGGGCTTCAGCGAATAGCTCTTCAACATCTCCGCAAACTCCGCAAGATACTGGATGCCACTGGCTTCCGCCTGCTTGCACCATTCCCCGAGGGCATGCAGCTTGTCCTGGTACTGAACGCCGGGCGTGCGCTTCCAGATCGCCTGCAACTCCTGGCTCTTTTCATAAATCAGGCGAATGGTGGCACTGTTTTCCAACATGGCTTCCACCCGCTGACGCTCAGCCTGCTTCAACAGGGCTACTTCCCGCGCCAGCAACTTCTTGGCGCGACGATAATGAGACAGTTTGCCGTTCGCGGCGGCCTGGGCTTTCTCCTGCTTCAACACTGGCAGCAGCACCCGCTTGCGGTAATCCGCCATAATCCGGAAGCGGTTATTGGCAATGGCCATGACTGTGTCCGCATCCAGCCAGGATTTGCCAGGCACGCGATGGGCGATGGGCCCCTTGCCCTTGACCTTGGCCAGCCCCAGCAGGCTTAACGTGCGAATCCAGAACCAGCCGATATCGAATTCCCACGGCTTGGCGGACAGTTTGGCCGAGTTGGGATAAGTATGGTGGTTGTTGTGCAGCTCTTCGCCGCCGATCAGAATGCCCCAAGGCAGGACATTGCGGGCATTGTCGGGACACTCGAAATTACGATATCCCCAGAAATGGCCGATGCCGTTGATAACGCCCGCGGCGAACAGCGGAATCCAGATCATCTGCACGGCCCACACGGTCACACCCAGCACGCCGAACAGCAGCAGGTCGATCCCAGCCATCAGGAACAGGCCGAGGGAGCGGTGCTTGCTGTAGAGATTGCGCTCAATCCAGTCGTCCGGTGTCCGGTGGCCGTAGCGCTGGGCGATTTCCGGCGTGCAGGCTTCCCGATACAGCTCGGCACCCTGCCACAGCACGGGACCGAGTCCCAGCACCACCGGGCTATGGGGATCTTCGGCTGTTTCGCACTTCGCATGATGCTTGCGGTGGATCGCGGTCCACTCCTTGGTCACCATGCCCGTGGTCAGCCACAGCCAGAAGCGGAAGAAATGGGCGGGGATCGGATGCAGGTCCACCGCGTTATGGGCGGAGTGCCGGTGCAGGTAGACGGTCACGCTGACAATCGTTATATGAGTCAGCACCAGCGTTGCCACCAGGATCTGCCAGGGGCTAAGCGCCAGCAAGCCTTCATACCACATGTACGCAACTCCTCCTTGGAGCCAGACGAATTAAGCTCAGCAGTGTATGCAGTTCCCCACTACAGGTATAGGGGCGGGCCAACACCTTAAAGAGATTTAACCTGGGACCGTGACGCGGCACACGACTATTCCCACCCTCCGCCCAGTTGTAAACTGGAGCCTCGCGCTTATCCAGCCACGCCTGGATATCATCGTCACGATTGAGCAAGAGCCACCTTGAGGAAGAGCCACAGCTGCCATGCCGGAATTACCTGAAGTCGAAACCACCCGTCGTGGTATTGCCCCCCATGTGCTGGGTCGCCGTGTCACCGGCATGGTTGTGCGAGAGCCGCGCCTGCGCTGGCCGGTGCCAGCGGACCTGCCCGAGTTGCTGAGCGGCCAGACGATCGAGACTGTAGAACGGCGCGGCAAGTATCTGCTGCTGGGCACAGCCGGCGGCACCTTGCTGGTCCACCTCGGCATGTCCGGCAACCTGCGTATCCTGCAAGAGGCGCAAGCGGTGCAGAAGCACGATCATGTGGACATCCTGCTCGATAGCGGCGATGTGCTGCGTTACAACGATCCACGTCGCTTCGGCACCATGCTGTGGCTGGAGGCGGAGCCTCTGGCCCACCCGCTGCTGCGCAACCTGGGGCCGGAGCCCCTGAGCGACGAGTTCACCGGCGCCTATCTGTTCCAGCGCTCGCGCGGACGCACCGGCCCCATCAAGAGCTTTATCATGGACAGCCATATCGTGGTGGGCGTGGGCAACATCTACGCCAATGAGTCGCTGTTCCTCAGTGGCATTCATCCCGAACGTAGCGCCGGTCGCATTGGTCTCGAACGCTATGAGCCGCTGGCGGGCCACATCAAGGACGTGCTACGACGCTCCATCGAGCAGGGCGGCACCACGCTGCGCGACTTCGTCGGTGGCGACGGCAAACCTGGCTATTTTCGACAAACACTGCTGGTGTATGGCCGTGGCGGCGAACCCTGCACCCTCTGCAGTAAGCTTCTCAAGGAAACGCGGCTGGGCCAGCGGACGACGGTATTTTGTTCGTCCTGTCAGCGCTGATCCCAGCGATCTGAGCGGTGGCAAGCAGGATGCAACCAGCAAATTTTTGCGGCATCGGTCACTATTTAGTCATCGATCAATGAGCTTGCATCGCAACTTTTCCGGGAGCTGCTATAGTTTCAGTTAGTCCTTATTTACAGAAGCTCTACCTGCAGCCGTGATTCACCCTGTGTGTGACTTACCCTGTAGCCGTAGGGCTGGTCGCCTATCACGAAAACGAAGAGGTTTTGCATGCAACGCTTGATGTCTCGCTGGGCTTTGACCGTAGTCACCCTGCTTTGCCTGAGTGTACCGGGAATCGGCTACAGCGCCACGGTGCAGGAAACTCCTTCGCCGCTGGCAATGACCGGTGATGCCCTGTTTGCGCGCCCGGTCCTGATCGCCACGACGGTGGTCGGTGCGGCGGTCTACATCGTGTCTCTGCCCTTCTCGCTGCTCGGCGGCAATGCCGGCGAAGCGGGTGAAGTGCTGGTTCTGGGTCCGGCCAAAGCCGCTTTCTGGCGCTGCCTGGGCTGCGCCCGTGACGGCCGCCGCGAAGATGTGGTGACCCTGGAAGGTACCGAATAAGATCGGTCCTCCGCGATAAACAAAACGGCGCCCCTGGCGCCGTTTTGCGTTTCAAGCTGATCAAGTCACCTGGCCATTAGCAACACAGGCCAGTCGAACAAGGGATCCGCCAGAGCATGAAAGAAGGGGTTGAGCACGGAGTCGCGGGTGTTATAACGCAACGGCCGGAATTGCTCATCCACCACCACGCCGCCCGCCGCCTCCAAAATCGCCTGTGCTGCCGCCGTATCCCATTCTGAGGTGGGCGCCAGTCGGGGATACCAGTCCGCCGCCCCTTCCGCCAGCATGCACAACTTGAG
>JAEZAA010000054.1 GCA_023430625.1 Pseudomonadota bacterium | reverse complement strand
AAGCAGCTAGTAGGTTATGGCCCAGTCTGAAACTGTTGATCGCATTCTTGATGCGGCAGAAGTCCTGTTTGCGGAGCGGGGATTTTCCGAAACATCGCTGCGCCTCATCACCAGTAAAGCCAAAGTGAATCTCGCGGCGGTAAATTACCATTTTGGTTCGAAGAACGCTCTGATTCAGGCAGTCTTCGCCCGGTTCCTCCATCCCTTTACGGCCCTGTTGCGCGAGCGTCTTGAGCAGAGGATCGCCCAGAGCAACGGCAAGCCGGTCGAGCTGGAAGAATTACTGCGCATTGTCACCGACACCATTATCAGCATCCCTACGCGGAACAAAAGGGGTTTGTCCGTGTTCATGCGTCTGTTGGGATTGGCCTATACCCAGTCCCAGGGGCATCTGCGGAAATTCCTGGAACAGGAGTTCAGCACCGAGTTTCGTCTGGTGATGCGCCTGGTGCGTGAGGCAACGCCTGAACTTACTTCAATCGAGCGCTTCTGGCGTATCCAGTTCATGCTGGGCGCCATGGCATTCACCATGTCCAGCATTGAGGCCTTGTCGAGCATTCTGGAGAATGAACTGGGCGTAGACTCGCAAACGCGTGACGTGGTCAATCGCTTGGTACCTTTCCTGGCGGCCGGCCTGCGCGCCCAGCCCAGTGAGGAGTTACGAGCCGTGTCCGGCGCACCACGTCGATCGGCGGGAACCGATCAGGCCTGATCCTGTCCGGGCAGGTCCCTGAGGCCAGCCTGCTCATTTTCGTCGGCAATCACTTTGCAGCCATAAGGGCCTGGGACTATGATCTCAGGACCTTTGATGCTTGTTGCCCGATATTCTCATGACCATTTCCGCAAACGACCCGCCTGCCACCAAACTCTCATCGCCGCCATCGTCTGTTTGGCTGGATGTTTCCCTGGACTCGCAAAGCCTCGCCTTGATGCACAGCGAAAGCGTCGTGCAGTCCTATTCCGTGTCCACCGCTCGTAACGGAGCCGGCGAGCAGGAGGGGAGTGGCTGTACGCCTCGCGGTTGGCATTATATTCGTGCGCGAATCGGTGCCGGGCTGCCGGAGGGAGCAGTGCTGGTCGGGCGGCGTCCGACCGGCGAAGTCTACACCACAGAACTAGCAGGCCAGTTCCCGCAGCGGGATTGGATTCTTAGCCGCATTCTCTGGCTGAGTGGGCGGGAGCCAGGGCGTAACCGGCTTGGTTCGGTGGATACCATGCGGCGTTATATCTACATTCACGGCACGCCTGATACCGAGCCCATGGGGGTGCCGTTGTCCCATGGCTGTATCCGGATGCGTAACGCCGATATCCTTGATCTGTTCGAGCGGGTGCCGGCGGGAACGCCCGTTCTCATTCGCTGATTCTCCTTTTATCCGCATGGGGTACCCACATTGATGAAGCACACCAGTCCGCTTGGCCCTTTGATGCTTGATCTGGAACAGACGCAGCTGAGCGCCGAAGAGCGTGACCTGCTGCGGGAGCCAGAAGTTGGCGGCGTCATCCTGTTCAGTCGCAACTTTACCCATCTGGCGCAGTTGCAGGCGCTGATCCAGGATATCCGCGCCGTACGGCCGGACCTGTTGCTGGCGGTCGATCATGAGGGCGGACGCGTCCAGCGCTTTCGCACGGACTTCACACGACTGCCGCCAATGGGGCGCTTGGGCCAGGTGTGGCAGGAAGATCCCGCGTTAGCTTCGGAGTATGCCTTCAGTTGCGGCTGGATATTGGCGGCAGAACTGTTGGCGGTTGGCATCGATTTCAGTTTTGCACCGGTGCTGGACCGGGAATACGGACGCAGCCGGGTGATTGGTGACCGTGCTTTCTCCATGGAGCCCTCGGTGATCCTGGCGCTGGCGGAGCAACTCATGAAGGGAATGCACGCAGCCGGAATGGCGACAGTGGGCAAGCATTTTCCCGGTCATGGCTGGGTCGAAGCAGACTCCCATGTGGACATTCCCCGGGATGCTCGGGACGAAGAGGCCATTGTCCAGGACGATATGTCGATCTTCTCCACACTCATGGGACAGAAGCTGGTGGACGCCATCATGCCTGCCCATGTGATCTACGAGCAGGTTGATCCGGTTCCGGCCGGCTTTTCCCATTATTGGCTGCAGACGGTGTTGCGGGGACGCCTTGGCTTTGACGGTGTCATCTTCAGTGACGACCTGAACATGGAAGGTGCCGGCGTGGCGGGCTCCTATGGCGCGCGCGCGGAGGCGGCGCTCAAGGCCGGTTGCGACATGGCGCTCGTTTGCAACAATCGACCCGGCGCACTGGAGGCCTTGCAAGCTTTGAAGTCGATGAAGGTGCCGGCAAACCTGAGGCTGGCGCGGATGCGTGGGCGCCAGGATTGTGACTGGGACACCCTGCGGCAAAGCGACGCCTGGCGTCAGCACCGCCAGCGCGTGGATGCTTGTATCTGTTGACGGCAGTCCCTCGGCCAGAGAGTGTTACAGCGCCCGCTGATATCGACCTCCGAACGGTCGGCGCGTATCATGTCGCGTTTTGACAGCCGGAGCCTCTGGGCGGTGCCGGCGTCGATTCTCTTGCAGGAACTGGTGCAT
>JAEZAA010000052.1 GCA_023430625.1 Pseudomonadota bacterium | reverse complement strand
ACGCTTCCCCCTGCGGGGAAGCGACCCCCAACCAACTCCTCCCCCTTGGCAGGGGGAGGAGTTGGTTGGGGAGTATGCAATCCCTGTTCTCCCCCTAAATCACCCTCCTTTCAAAAAATTCATACTTTCTCCTCAAAACCCCATCGACCCACCCGCGCCACCTCGCTATCGTGACCACAGATTTGTCGAAGCCTGCGTGCTTGCTGGGCTGCGGAAGAATCTGGGGTTGTACTCAAGGCCCAGTGATGTCTGCCAAACTTTTTGATCATTTGATGGTCAGACTGCTGCGGTCGTAGTACCCACGATTCCGCGGCCTTGAGGCTGTGCTTAAATGAACCCGTATTGGAGCCTGGTTCTCCGCTCATCCTGATTCCGTGCCCAGCCTTGAGGCGCGGGCGAAGTAGACCGATTCGGACAACGCATGCGAATTCCTATAAGCCTGATGCTGGTCTCCGCGCTGGCCCTGACCGGCTGCGCGACGGCGCCGGTTCCTGAGTCGACGGTGGACATCCCACCGCAGTTTTCGTCGGCGGGCTCACAGCCTTTGCCGGATATCTGGTGGCAGCACCTGGAGGATCCGGCGCTGGATCGTCTGATCCAGCAGGCCCTGCGGCAGAACTTTTCGCTCGCGGCGACCCGTGCCCGTCTGGCGCAGGCCCGCGCCCTGACGCGGGAGGTGCGCGCCGACCGGATCCCGCAAGTGAACGGCGATGTGGATGCATCCCTGGCGGACGCCTGGGGTGATCGCCAGCGCCGCTATGGGGTGGGCGTTGCCGCGACCTATGAAGTCGACCTCTGGGGGCGGATCGAAGCGGCCGGTGAGGCCGCCGCGCTGCGGGCCGAGGCCACCGCCGCCGATCTGGAAACCGCGGCCATCAGCCTGTCGGCGGAAGTGGCCAACCTTTACTACGGGCTTGCCTGGAAAGCAGCGGAAGTGGAGTTGTTGGAGTCCCAGTGGCAAACCAACAGCCAGATCACGGACCTGATTGCGTTGCGCAATCGCCTAGGGCAGGCCTCGGTGGATGAGCTTCTGCGCCAACGCCAACTGGTGGAACAGAGCCGCACGCAACTGGCCCTGGCGAAGGCGGACCTGCGCTTGCTGAATAACCAGTTGGCGGTGTTGCTGGGGCAGTCGGCGACACAATCAACGGAACTGGCGGCGCCAGCGTTGGTTGAACTTCCGCCGATTCCGGCGGCGGGCGTGCCGGCGCAGTGGCTGCAACGGCGCCCGGATCTGCGCGCGGCTTTCTATCGGCTGCAGGCGGCGGATCAGGATGTGGCGCAAGCGGTCGCTCAGCGCTATCCCCGGTTGAACCTGTCGCTGGCGGTGGAGAGCGTGGCGGATTCGCCCTCTCGCGTGTTCGACGATTGGCTGGGTTCGATCGCCGCCGGCCTGACCGCGCCCTTGATCGATGGTGGTAAGCGCCGCGCGGCGGTGACCGCGGCCGAGGCGCAACGCCGTGCCCTGCTGGCGGATTATCGTCAGACGGTGCTGACGGCGGTCCGCGAAGTGGAGGATGCGCTGGTGATCGACCAGCGCGATCAGGCGCAGCTCACCAGCCTCAACGAGCAACTGCAACTGGCGGAAACGGCGCTGGAGCAGTTGCGCTTCCGCTACCGGCGTGGCGCCGTTCAATACCTGGACGTGCTGACCGCGCTGACCAGCTTTCAAAGCCTGCAGCGCCAGGTCCTCAGCCTGCGCTATCAACTGTTGGAAAACCGCATCACCCTCGCCCGCACCCTGGCCGGTGGATGGAAAGACACAGCCCTGGGCCGGCTGATCGACGAAGTTGAGCCCTCCTTGAATCAGACCGCGGATCACGCAGCCGATGAATAGCAAGATCGACAATTTGACCCCCTTCGAGGAAACAGACTCCTCAACCATCACCGCGTCTCGCAAGCCTGCAAACCGTTGGCTTCAAGCGGGCCTGACTCTGCTGGTGCTGGCGGTTGCCATTGGCTTGACCTATCACCTGCTGGCGACCAAGCCCCATGCCGAGCGCCGGGCTCCCGCCATTGGCGAGCGCCATGCGCGCCTGGTGGAGACCGTGACGGTGCAGCCGACTCGCCAGCAGCTCAAGATCACCGCCTGGGGTAACGTCAAGCCGTCACGCTCGCTGGCGCTGCAGGCCCAGGTGGGTGGTCGGATCGAGCAGGTGGCGGCCGGGTTGGTGCCGGGCGCCATCATCAATGCCGGGACCACGCTGGTGACACTGGAGCAGACGGAATACCAGGCGGCTCTGAAGCGGGCTCAAAGTGGTTTGATCGAGGCCCGTGCCAGCCTGGCGCTGGAGCAGGGCCAGCAGGAAGTGGCCCGGCAGGAATTTGAACTGGTCGGGCAGCCCCTAACCGATGCCGAGCGTGCGCTGATTCTGCGCACTCCCCAGTTGCAAAGTGCCCAGGCGCAGATCGCCTCTGCCGAGGCGGCGGTGAGTGAAGCGGAACTGGCACTGGCGCGGACCCGGCTGCAGGCGCCATTCGACAGCCTGGTCCTGGATGAAAGCGTCACCCTGGGCGCGCTGGTGACACCCTCGGCTCAGCTGGCGACCCTGGTCGGCGTGGAGGCCTGGCGGGTGGAGGTGCTGCTGCCGGTGGCACAATTGCAATGGGTCACGCCGGGCGATTCGGTGCGCCTGTTCATGGACAGCGCCTGGGAAACCGGCCAGTTCCGCGAAGGCCGGGTGATTCAGGTGCTGGGCAGTCTGGAGGAGGGCGGTCGTCTGGCCCGCATTCTGGTGGAGGTGGCCGATCCGCTGGCGCGGCGTCAGCCGGAATTACCCAAATTGCTGCTGGGCGCATTCGTGCGTGCGGAGGTCACGGGACTTGAGTTGACCGATGCGGTCGCGCTGGAGCCGGACTGGCTACGGGAAGATGACGCTGTCTGGCTGATGACGCCCGACAACAAGCTGGCGGTGCAACCGGTCCAGGTGGCCTACCGCGATGCCGAGCGGGTCGTGGTGCGCGCGGGCCTGAAGGCGGGCGACCGGATCGTCACCAGCGACATCGAGACCATGGCCGAGGGGATGCCCTTGAGAACCCAGGAGAGCACCGCTTCACAAACGCCAGCGCGGGCCCAAGCGACGCGGGAGCCGGCCCATGAGCAGTAAGTTTCCCACCGGTTCCGGCGGCGAGCGGCCGGACTGGGTCAGTTGGCTCGTTGAGCACCGGGTTGGCCCCAACCTGGTAATGCTGGTGTTGCTGCTGGGTGGTCTGTTCATGACCACCAAGATCACCCAGGAAGTGTTTCCCGAATTCGAAATCGACATGGTCACCGTCAGCGTGAGCTATCCGGGCGCGACGCCGGAGGAGATCGAACGCGGCGTCGTGGTACCGGTGGAAGCGGCCGTCCGGGGATTGGCTGGCATCCAGAAAGTGACGTCCAGCGCCCAGGAAGGCAGTGGCCAGGTCATGCTGGAGCTGATCGCCGGGGTGGATCGGCAAGAGGTCTATCAGGACGTCGAGCAGGCCGTGGCGCGGATTCGGACCTTTCCCGCGGAGGCCGAGAAGCCTGAAGTCTCGTTGCGGATGCGGCGGCGCGATGTGCTGGATCTGATGATTTACGGCGATGTGCCGGCCCATAGCCTGCGGGCCGCGGCGGAACAGGTGGTGGACCGCCTGCTGCTGTCGCCGGAGGTCACTCAGGCGGAAGTGGATGGTGCGCCAGCGCTGGAAATTCACATTGATATCGATGAAGCACGCCTGCGTTCCTATGGCCTCACCCACGCCCAGGTGGCCCAGGCGGTGGCGGCCAACGCCCAGGACCGTACCGCCGGCACCGTGGAAACCCGGCGCGGCGATTTGCTGTTGCAGGTCGAGGGGCAAAAGGTGCGGGCGCGGGAGTTCGCCAACATCGTCGTGCTGAGCAATGCCGCCGGCGCCCTGGTGCGGCTGGGCGATATTGCGACCGTGCGGGAGGGCTTTACCGTCCTGCAGGAAGAGGTGTCCAGCTTTAACGGCGAGCCGGCTATCGAGATCGGCGTGTATCGGGTCGGCAATCAAACGCCGCAGGGCGTGTCCGCCGCCGTACGGGCCATGATGCCGGAGATCATGGCGGACCTGCCACCCGACATCAAATTCGCCATTCAGCATGACAGCTCCGAGGTGTACCAACAGCGTCTGGAGCTACTGCTGAAGAACGGCTTCTACGGTTTGCTGCTGGTGCTGGTGTTGCTGAGCCTGTTCCTGGAGTTCAAGCTGGCGTTCTGGGTGACGGTGGGCATTCCCACGGCCTTTCTAGGTGCCTTGCTGTTTTTGCCCTGGATGGGGGTGTCCATCAACATGATCTCCCTGTTCGCCTTTATCGTGGCACTGGGGATTGTGGTGGACGATGCCATCATCGCCGGCGAGAACATCTATGAGTACCGCCAGCGCGGCATGAGCATGGTGCAGGCGGCGATTCAGGGCACGCGGGATGTGGCGGTTCCCATTACCTTCGCAGTGTTGACCAACATCATCGCGTTCCTGCCCCTGGCACTGATTCCCGGTGCCTTCGGTCAGATCTGGAAGGTGCTGCCACTGGTGGTTGGTACCGTCTTCGCCATCTCCCTGGTGGAGGCATTGATCATTCTGCCGGCGCACTTGGCCCACACCAAGGAAAGCCCAAGGAATAGTCTTTTGGGGCGTCTGCATGGATGGCAGCAGCGCTTCAGCAACTGGTTCTCCCACTTTGTGGAAAACCGGTACGGCCCCTTCCTGCGGCGCGCGCTGGACTTCCGCTATCTGACGGTCGCCTGCGCCATCGCCATTTTGCTGGTGACGCTGGCCTACGCATTTGGCGGGCGCATGGGCTTTATCCTGATGCCCCGGGTGGAATCGGACACCGCGTCGGTGACGGCCACACTGCCCCTTGGGGCACCCTTAAAGGACGCGCGCCAAGTCGAGTCGGTGTTGTTGGAGTCGGCCCAGAAGATCATCGCTGAAAATGGACAAACAGCCCTGAGCCGTGGCGTGTTCTCGTCTATCCAGGGCAACGTGGTGGAGGTCCGGGCCTATCTGGAGCCGCCCGAACAGCGGCCCATCTCTACAGCCGTGTTTGTCGAGCGCTGGCGCGAGGCGGCGGGTCCGCTGCCGGGACTGGAATCGCTGCGTTTTACCTCGGAGCGGGGCGGCCCTGGTGGCGGCGCTGGCGTGACGGTGCAGTTGAGCCATCCCGACACCGCGACCCTGAACCGGGCCAGCGTGACCCTGGCCGAGCGCCTGCAGGTGCTGGCGGCGGTCAAGGATGTGGATGACGGCTTCACACCTGGCAAGCCCCAGTGGACGTTCCACCTCAATGATTCCGGCCGGGCTCTGGGCCTGACCGTGGACGACGTCGGCCGCCAGGTGCGCAATTCAGTGCTGGGGGCGGAAGCCTTGCGCCTGCTGCGGGATGGCGAAGAGGTGACGGTTCGGGTGCGCTTGCCGCAGGCGGATAGTGCCAATGAGGAGGCGATTGCCGGGCTGATGCTGCAAACGCCCAGTGGCCAGTACGTGCCCTTGCAGCAGGTGGTGGACATCGAGCGGGGGCGGGCGCTGACGGGGATCAGCCGCCAAGACGGACGCCGCGTGATTTCAGTCACCGCCGAAGTGGAACCCATCGGTGAAACCAGTCAGGTGCTGACGAGCCTGACCGAGGAGTTCCTACCCCAGTTACAGCGGGATTTCCCGGGACTCGTCTATAGCTTCGAAGGCCAGCAGGCGAGCATGCGCGATGCCATCGACAGCTTCCTGCAATCCGTCACCCTGGCCTTGCTGGCGATTTATGCGCTGCTGGCGATTCCGTTTCGAAGCTACTCGCAGCCGGCGATCATCATGATTTCGATCCCCTTCGGCGTGGTCGGCGCGCTACTCGGCCATATGTTGATGGGCTACAACCTGAGCCTGGTCAGCGTGATGGGCATGATTGCCCTGGGTGGGGTGGTGATCAACGACGCCCTGGTGATGATCGATTACGCCAATCAGCGGCGGCTGGAGGGCGTGGATGCCGCCCAGGCTATTTTTGAAGCGGGCGTGCGCCGCTTTCGCCCGATCATGCTGACCACGCTGACCACCTTTGGCGGGCTGGCGCCCATGATCTTCGAAACCTCACGCCAGGCGCGCTTCATGATTCCCATGGCGCTGTCGTTGGGCTATGGCATTTTGATTGCGACGGCAATTCTGTTGCTGCTGATTCCCTGCCTGTATCTGGTGCTGGAGGATGCGGGTAACCTGATGCGTCGGATGCTGGGGCGCGAGCAGGTGGCGGTCGATGGGAAAGCCGAACTCTCGTAGTGAGTGGTAAAACCGTTGTAATTCCCTCCCCTGGCAAGGGGAGGGTTAGGGTGGGGTCTGTTTCAGGCGCGCGCAGAATAACGCCGGCCTAACGGCCGTCGACCCCCCTCTATCCCCCCTTGGCAGGGGGG
>JAEZAA010000037.1 GCA_023430625.1 Pseudomonadota bacterium | reverse complement strand
TGTAGTGGCATAGTGAATCTGGCCACCTGATTTTGAGTGTATGATCACGCACAGAGAAAGTCAGGTGGATATGATGACGAAGAAGAGAAATTTCAGCCCGGAATTCCGTCTTGAGGCAGCCCAGCTTGTGGTTGACCAGGGCTACACAATGAAAGCGGCCTGCGAGGCCATGGGGGTTGGTAAGTCCACCATGGAGTATTGGGTGCGCAGGCTTCGAGCTGAACGATCAGGCAAGGCACCACAGAAAGGTGAGGCGTTGACCCCGGAACAGCGAGAGATTCAGGAGCTGAAGCGCAAGCTGCGGCGGGTGGAGGAAGAGAAGGAAATACTAAAAAAGGCTACCGCTCTCTTGATGTCGGACTCCCTGAGCAATTCTCGATAATCGAGCGACTTGAAGAGAGCTACGCGGTGCAGCGCCTGTGTCAGGTGTTTGGGGTGCATCGCAGTAGCTACCGGGCCTGGCGTGACCGGGATAGAAGACCCAGTGAGACTGAGCAGAAGCTGCTGGATCAGGTTGTCGAGGCGCATGCCGCCAGTAACGGCTCTGCCGGAGCTCGCAGTATTGCCAAAATGGTCACGCAGGCCGGAACGACACTGAGCCGTTACCGTGCCAGCAGGCGGATGAAGCAGCTGGGCCTGGTGAGCACGCAGCCGCCAGGGCACGCCTACAAGAAGGCGGATCAGCCACACCTGGATATCCCGAACCTGCTGGATCGGGAATTCGATGTAAAGGCGCCCAATCGGGTTTGGGCCGGCGATATTACCTATATCTGGACAGGGGCGCGCTGGGCTTATCTCGCCGTGGTCATGGATTTATTCTCCCGTAAACCCGTGGGCTGGGCATTATCCTTGTCTCCGAATACGGAACTGGTCAAGAAAGCCCTGACCATTGCCTACGAATCGCGCGGAGAACCAGCGGGCGTCCTGTTTCATTCGGATCAGGGGTGCCAGTACACCAGCCTGGGATTCCGCCAGCTGCTCTGGCGCTATCAGATGAAGCAGAGTCTCAGTCGCCGAGGGAATTGCTGGGATAACGCCCCGACAGAGCGTTTCTTCAGGAGTTTGAAAACCGAATGGGTACCGGAAACCGGGTATCCCTGCTTTACCTCGGCGAAGCAGTCGATCACGGATTATATGATCGGTTATTACAGCGCGTTGCGGCCGCATAAGCACAACGACGGACTGCCGCCTAATGTGGCAGAGCAGAAATACTGGAATGCTCAAAAGACGGTGGCCTAAAACACTTGACCACTACAACGCATATTTGCCACCATGCCCCGGCCACGCTCAAGGGGCGTCTTGCCAGTGGTATCGGGAGCCTTGGGCGTATAGGTACCATCGGCATCGGTGTTGGCCTTAATGGTTTCAACGGTGTTGTCGATACTACTGATCGCTTCCGCCATGGCATCCTTCAACGCGGGGGTCGTAGCCGCCTTTTGACCAGCCTGTGATACTGCGGACAGAATGTCGTTCAGCTTGATCGTGTCATTCGCGTCAAACTCGCCGTTATCATAGCTTTTTGCGACCTCGTCAAGCTTGGCAATGGCGGCTGTAAGATCGCCACCGCTGAAGATCAGGGATGCGAGGCCGCTGTTAAAGAGAGCATATTCCTTGGCCTTGGCATCAGCTGTGGACACTGCACTAGTGTTGGAAATATCTACTGGCAGGGTCTTCTGGATATCGAAGCCAACCATGGTGTTGATCGCGTTGACTGCGTTCTGCAGGTTGGCGCTCGTCTTTTGGGGCGTGTTCTCAAAACGCTTCGCCGCCATATGTGTCAGGGGGGTTACTGCGGCGGAGACTGTATCGCCGGAGGGCTTCACGTACGAACTCAAGGCAAAGTTAGTACCTGCCAGCGGAATCTTGCTGCTGAAAGCCACGTCACCGCAGCCATCGAAGGCGTCACAGATCATCTCGGATCTAGGGCCGGGCTTCACGGTCAGCTTAACGATGCCATTCTTATAGTTAGAGCCGAGCTTCAACTCATATTCACCATTCTCATCCGTTTCCGCGCGGCCGACTTCAGCCAGATGATTGCCGTCTTCGTCATACTCATTGGCAATCACTTCGGCAAAAGAAATCGCACCCTTGGACACCAAGCCTGTCAAGCGTACTTCACCGCCGCCGCCACCGCCGTTTCCGCCTTCACCGTCGCGATCACGATCGCTACCACCGCCGCCGCCACCGCAGCCAATCAACATGGTGGAGGCCGCCAGGGCCATGGCAACTACAAGAGCTTTCTTTTGCATCACAACATCACCTCTAAAGCATGAGCTAAATAATCATCGACTTGCAGTTATCGAAGAATGCTGCAGGTTGATGTTCGTTTCTTCCGACACCAATAGAATTCATCCGAACGCGTTTCCTAACGCCTATGGCGCCTGATTCCTTCTAGCGCGACAGAGCTCCCGGAAAGCGACGGGGGTTAAAAATTCCAGTAAGCCGTAACAAAGTTTGCGACGCCGTACATTTCTGTTGCGGGTAGCACAATGCCATCTTCCTTGAGATCGCCAATTTCCGCGTGATAGGCATAGACCGCCTCGGCGCGATAATTAACGGAAAAATGTTTCGAGAACTGCCAGCCGACGCCAACCGCCGCGTTGACGGTATAGCCTTCGTTGAATATTTCAGTCAGCACCACTGTTTCGCTCGAATTAATGGCACGTCGGTAGATAGGTAAGGCAATAGAGGCTTCCCAGTTGAACCGTAGTCCTTCGGTTAAATCGACAAAATAGCTGTCATAACCGACCCCGGCTTTTACCTGGAATGTCACCTGCTCTTCGGATATTGCGCCACTAATATCATCAGGTTTAAAAGGATGATCGGGTCCCAATACTTCAGATCTGAACTTATTGGCACCCTCGCCTTCTCTAAAGTGATGCCGGTTGAAGCTCACCTTTGAATAATTCGCGCCCCCGAACAGGTGATAACCGGTCCGCAGGTGGTAGTGACCCAGGATGTTAATATCCTGGCGCATCAGCGACATCTTGTTGTGCTGGAGCGTGCCAATGCCGGAGGCGTCCCAGTCCTCGTCTTCTTCCTTGCTGAACAAGGTGCTTAGCGTGGTAATGGAGAAGCCCCAGTCATCATTAATCGATGTATAGCCGCCGGAGCGTTGAATGGGAGCGGTGCTGTTAAAGTCGGTTTCGACTGATACACCTAACAAGTCATCAACGAGGTATGATCATTTCTGGTGTATGAGGAGAGGATAGCGATGTATCGTGTTGGAAGATCTTGCCGGATCACCACCAACAGAGGAGTACACCGCTTGAGTGATAGTAATATCGTCTCATTCAATACACCAGCCCAGAATGACCCATTGCAAGAGGTTTTGCGCGAGGGTGCCCGCCGGCTACTCGCGGCGGCCGTCGAAGCAGAAGTGGCCGAACTCCTGGAGCAAAGTCGTTCGCCGACCTCGGGAGACCGGCCCGCCGTGGTGCGTAACGGTTATCTGCCGGCACGCACGATTCAGACCGGCCTGGGCGACGTTCCCGTGCGAGTTCCGAAGGTTCGCGACCGGTCGGGCTCGGGCATCAAGTTCAACAGCAAGTTGGTCCCACCTTATCTGAAGCGCACCCAAAGCCTGGAGGAGTTTCTGCCCTGGCTGTATCTGCGGGGCGTCTCCACCGGAGACTTCTCCGAGGCACTCCAGCACTTGCTGGGGCCGCAGGCGCCAGGGCTGTCGGCGGGCACCATCAGCCGCCTCAAACAGGGCTGGGAAGCCGACCTTAAGTCCTGGCAACAACGTGACCTGAGCAAGAAGCGTTACGTCTATATCTGGGCCGACGGCGTGTACAGCCAGGTTCGTCTGGACGATCGGCTCTGCCTGCTGGTCGTGATTGGCTCGGACGAGAACGGTCGTAAGGAGCTGCTGGCGCTCTCGGATGGCTATCGGGAGTCCGCCGCTAGTTGGGAGGACCTGTTGCTGGACTTGACCCGGCGCGGTCTGAAGACACCTCCCAAGCTGGCCGTGGGCGATGGCGCGCTCGGGTTCTGGAAGGGGCTGGCCAAGGTCTGGCCGGACACGGACCAACAACGCTGTTGGGTGCACAAGAGCGCCAACGTGCTGGAGAAGCTGCCCAAGAGCATGCAGCCCAAGGTCAAGGAGGCGTTGCACAACATCTGGCAGGCCGAGACCCGCGAGGCGGCCTACCACGCCTTCGACACCTGTATCGAGCGGTTCGACGCCAAGTACCCTAAGGCGATGGCGTGCCTGGCCAAGGACAAGCGTGAGATGTTGGCGTTCTACGACTACCCGGCGGAACACTGGCAACACATTCGCACGACGAACCCGATTGAGTCGGTATTTGCCACGGTGCGATTACGGACCACCAAGACGAAGAACTGCGGCAGCCGGGACACGACGTTAGCGATGGCGTTCAAGCTGATGGAAACGGCACAAAAGAAGTGGCGCAGGTTGAGAGGATATAAGTTACTGGCTGATGTCATCACCGGCGTAAAATTCGTGGATGGCGTCAGGCAAACTGGGGATCAGAAACAGGATGCAGCTTGAATCTCCATACACCAGATTTGACTATAGCTCAAGCCGACCCCAAAATAGTTATAGGAAACGTTCGCGAAACTACCCGGCTGATCAGCCTGGGCAACCGCAGATGACATAAGTAAAAGTAAGACACTACCGATTTTTTTCTGCATGATTGAAGTTCGCGATAGAGGGGGGCACAAATAAGGCATTGGATGTCTTCCTGAGTAGAAAAATCCTATGCGCATAGCATGCTCAGGGC
>JAEZAA010000121.1 GCA_023430625.1 Pseudomonadota bacterium | reverse complement strand
CAATAGGGCGGACTGTACCTTGGCCGGTGCCCGGTTGATCTCGTCGGCGAGAATGAGGTTGTGAAAGATGGGGCCGGGCTGGAACTGGAAGTTGCCGGTCTCAGGTCGATAGATCTCGGTGCCAGTGATATCGGCCGGGAGCAGGTCGGGGGTGAACTGGATCCGTTGGAAATTACCTTCCAGCTTGCGGGACAGGTCCTTGATGGCCTTGGTTTTGGCAAGGCCCGGCGCGCCTTCCACCAATAGATGACCGTCGGCGAGAAGGGCGATCAGCAGACGCTCCACCAAGTGCTGCTGGCCAATGATATGTTCGGACAGGTAATGCTTGAGCTCCTGAAAGGCCGCTTGGTGCTGCATGGGCTTGTATTCCTTCTGATCTTTGTTTTTGCTTGGACAGGGCCAAGTTAACCCTGCTCAATCGACATTGCTCCGGTCTGTGCAGACCGCAGCCCGAACCGCATACAGAATGAGCAGACAGGCTTTGTCGAGCCGAAAGAAGCGGGCCTGGCGGACCCTGGGTCAGGGGCCGAACCGGCGCTGCCGGGAGTCTAGCCAATGACCGCTGACTTACGTAATCCTTTGTTCTCTTGCCGGATAAAAGGTTCCGCAAAGATGTGGGCGGTACCGCAAATTGCAACAGCATGACTATGCTTAGTAAGTAGCTGCTGACGAAACGGCACCCACCAAATCTGGTTATCCCTCGCAAGGAGACGCCATGACACTGATCGACACCAAGGACAAGCAACAATTCCTCAGGCTACTGGACTCCGAATTCGAGAGCAAACTGCCCGCCGACCAGGCCCGGCAGATGAGCGCCTTCGCACAGGCCTTCTTCGAAACCATTCCACTGGAAGAAATTCGTAGCCGGCGTGTCTCCGACGTCTACAGTGCCATCATCGCCTCCTGGCAGTTCGTGCAGGAGCACCAGCCGGATCAGCCCAAGGTCCGCGTCTTCAATCCGACCCTGGATAATCATGGCTGGCAGTCCACCCATACGGTGGTGGTTGTGCTGCACCCGAACATTCCGTTTCTGATGGATTCCGTGCGCATGGCCCTGAACCGCCAGGAGCTGACGGTCCACACGATCTTGCACGGAATTCTCTGCGTCGAGCGTGATGCGCAGGGCAAATTAAACAATCTCCTGCAAAATTGTACCGGCACCAACCCCTTACAGGCGGAAGCGCTGCTGTATTTCGAGGTGGATCGCCACAGCGACCAGGCCGACCTGGACGCGCTACGCGCGGCGTTGGAAGCTGTGCTGGCCGAGGTGCGCGTGGCCGTCCGGGATTACGAGCCCATGCGCCAGCGGGTGGGGGCGGTGATCGAGGCGCTGACACGCGCGCCGGGCCAGGCCGATGAGACTTTAGCCGAGGGCGTAGAGTTCCTGCGCTGGATGGCCGATAACCATTTTACCTTTCTCGGCTACGAGGAATACGAAGCGGTCGGCGCCGGGGAGGGAATGCAGTTGCGGCTGCTGCCGGAATCCCGGCTCGGCATCCTGCGCCGTCGGAATGATCGGCCGGAGCAGGTGGCGCTGGAGCATTTGCCGCTCAAGGCACGCCACAAGCTGCTGGAAGCCGGCCCCCTGATTTTCGCCAAGTCCCCGGAACGCTCGCGAATCCATCGTCCGGCCTATCCGGATCTGGTGTCGGTCAAGCGCTTCAACAGCGCCGGCGAGGTGGTGGGCGTGTGCCGGTTTCTGGGGCTCTATACCGCCGCCGTGTACCAACAGAGTCCGAGCCAGATTCCGCTGGTCCGGCAAAAGGCCGCCAGCGTGATGCGGCGCTCGGGCCTTGAGTTCAACGATTACGCTGGGCGTGAACTGGAGCAGATCATCGCGGTTTATCCACGGGATGAGCTGTTTCAGATGACCGAGGACGAGTTGTTCGACGTGGCGCTGGGCATCCTGAATATTCAGGAGCGGCGGCGTATCCGCTTGTTCCTGCGCGAGGATGTGTTCGGCGAGTTCGTCAGTGCGCTGGTCTTCGTACCCCGCGATATTTACAACACCGACATCCGGGTCAAGATCTCGGCGGTGTTAAGCGAGGCGCTGGGTGCCACGGACGTGGAGTTCACCACCTATTTCTCCGAATCCATTCTGGCCCGTGCCCTGTTCGTGTTGAAGGTTTCGCCGGTCGAGCAGCGTCAGCTGAATGTGCGGGACCTGGAGAGCAAGATCCGGGCGATCGCCCAATCCTGGCAGGATTCCCTGCGCGAAGCGCTCCATGAAATTCATGGCGAGGAGCGCGCCAACCGGTTGATTCGCCAGTACCAGCATGCATTCTCCGCCAGCTACCGCGACGTATACTCGGCGCAACGGGCGGCCATCGATATCGGCTACGTCGAAGGACTGGGGGACGATCAGCCCCTGGCCATGTGCTTCTATCGCGCCATCGAAGAAGACCAGCGGGTGCTTCATCTCAAGCTGTTCCACATCGGCACCCAACTGCCCTTGTCGGATGTACTGCCCCTGTTCGAAAACCTGGGGCTGCGGGTGATGGGGGAACATCCGTTCGAAATGAGGGATGCCCAGGGCCGGGCCGTCTGGATCCATGATTTTACCCTGTTGAGCCACGACAGCCGGGTGATCGAGATCAACGACATCCGCCATCATTTCGAGGAGCTGTTTACCAAGGTCTGGAGCGGCGAGGCGGAAAATGACGGCTTCAACCGGCTGGTGCTGGCGGCCGGCTTTAACTGGCGCCAGATCGCGCTGCTGCGGTCCTATGCCCGCTACATGCGCCAGATTCGGTTGAGCTACAGCCAGGACTTTATTGCCACCACCCTGGTCACCCATGTGCAGGCCTGTCGCTTGTTGGTTCGGCTGTTTGAGGCGCGTTTCGATCCGGACCAGTTCCAGAGCATGGGGCACTGCATGGCGGTGCACAAGAAGCTTGAGGTGGAGCTGAATACGGCACTGGACGCGGTGGAAAACCTCAGCGAAGACCGCATCATCCGGCGTTACTTCGACCTGATTCGCGCGACCCTGCGCACCAACTTTTACCAGACCGACGAGCAGGGGCGGCACAAGAGTTATTTCTCCTTCAAGCTGTGCCCGGGCGAGGTGCCGGAAATGCCGCTGCCCATTCCCCTCTACGAGGTCTTCGTATACTCGCCACGGGTGGAAGGCGTCCATCTGCGCAGCGGTAAGGTGGCGCGGGGCGGGCTGCGCTGGTCCGACCGCTTTGAGGACTATCGCACCGAGGTTCTGGGGCTGGTCAAGGCCCAACAGGTCAAGAACGCGGTCATCGTACCGGTGGGCGCCAAGGGCGGTTTCGTCGCCAAGGCCTTGCCCGAAGGGGACCGGGAGGCCTGGATGCGGGAAGGGATCGCCAGCTACCGCACCTTTATCCGTGGGCTGCTGGATATCACCGACAACCTGCGCGGTGGCGAGGTGGAGCCGCCACCGGCGGTGGTGCGGCACGACGGCGACGATACCTATCTGGTGGTGGCGGCCGACAAGGGGACCGCCAGTTTCTCCGATATCGCCAACGAGTTGTCCGCCCAATACCAGCACTGGCTCGGCGACGCTTTCGCCTCCGGCGGCAGTCATGGCTATGACCACAAGAAAATGGGCATTACCGCCCGTGGCGCCTGGGTCTCGGTGGAGCGGCATTTCCGCGAGATCGGCATCAACCCGCGCGAGCAGGACTTCACCGTGGTCGGGATCGGCGATATGTCGGGCGACGTGTTCGGCAACGGCATGTTGATGTCCGAGCACATTCAACTGGTCGCCGCGTTCGATCACCGGCATATCTTCATCGATCCCAATCCGGATGCGCGCGTCAGTTTCCAGGAGCGCGAGCGCCTGTTCAAGCTGCCTCGGTCCACCTGGGGGGATTATGACGCGGCCCTGATCTCGGCGGGCGGTGGCGTGTTTCCACGCACCCTGAAGTCGATTCCTGTCAGCCCGCAGATGAAAGAACGCTTTGGCATTACCCAGGACCGCCTGCCGCCTGCCATGCTGATTTCCGCCTTGCTGAAAGCGCCGGTGGATCTGTTGTGGAATGGCGGCATCGGCACCTACATCAAGTCCTCGGACGAGAGCCACACGGACGTGGGGGACAAGACCAATGACGCGTTGCGGGTCAATGGCAAGGCGCTACGCTGCAAAGTGATCGGGGAGGGTGGCAACCTGGGCATGACCCAGCTGGGGCGGGTGGAATATGCCCTCAACGGCGGCAAGCTGAACACGGACTTTATCGATAACGCCGGCGGCGTGGATTGCTCCGACCACGAGGTCAACATCAAGATCCTGCTCAACGAGCTGATGGCCGAAGGTGATCTCACCGAGAAGCAGCGCAACCAGTTGCTGTTGGAGATGACCGAGGCCGTCGCGGGGCTGGTGCTCAAGAATAACTATCGCCAGACCCAGGCCATCAGTGTGGCCGAAGCCGAGGCTCCGCTGCGCATCGAAGAATACCGGCGCCTGATCAGCGATCTGGAGCTGTCCGGCCGCCTGAATCGGGCGCTGGAAGGCATTCCCGACGATGAAGGCATCATCGAACGCAAGTCCCGCGGGCTGGGATTGACCCGGCCGGAGCTTGCCATCCTGTTCTCCTACGTCAAAGGTCAGCTCAAGGAGGTGCTGATCGAGAGCGATCTGCCGGAAGACGACTACCTGGCCCGCGAACTCACCGGGGCGTTTCCGGCCCAACTGGTGGAGCGCTTTGGCGACCGCCTGCTGCAGCACCGGCTGCGCCGGGAGATCGTGGCCACCCAGATCGCCAACGACCTGGTCAACCACATGGGCATCACCTTCGTTGGCCGCCTGCGTCAGTCCACCGGGGCCAGCATTGCGGCCATTGCCGAGGCCTACATCATCGTGCGCGACGTGTTCCGGCTGGAAGACCGCTGGCGCGACATCGAAGCGCTGGACTACCAGGTGCCCAGCAAGGTCCAGATTGCCATGATGAACGAGCTGGCGCGCCTGATCCGGCGGGCCTGCCGCTGGCTGCTGCGCAACCGGCGCAGCAAGCTGAACGTGCCGGCGAACATGGCGAAGTTCTCCCAGGGTATCGAGGCCATCGGCAGCAATTGGCCGAGCCTGCTGCGTGGGGCCCAGTTCGAATACTGGAACGAGCGGCATGAGGAGCTGATCGCGGCTGGCGTGCCGGACCAGTTGGCGTCCGCGGTTGCCGCCTCCATGCACCTGTATTCCGCGCTGGGCATCATTGAAGCTCAAGAACAGACCGGGGCCCCGCTGGAGATGGTGGCGAACCTGTTCTTTGCCATTGGCGAGCGCCTGGAATTGCAGTGGTTCGCCGAGCAGATCGAAGCCCTGCGTCCCACCAATGTCTGGCAGGCCCTGGCGCGGGAGGCGTTTCGCGAGGATCTCGACTGGCAGCAACGGGCCCTGACGGTGGGTGTTTTACGGCATTTGCCGGAAACCGCCGATTTGGGCGAGCGGCTGGATGCCTGGAGTGCGCAACATCAGGAGCTGATCGACCGCTGGAATGGCATGCTGACGGAACTCAAGGCGGTGAAAGTCCCGGAATTCGCCATGTTGTCGGTGGCGCTGCGGGAGTTGCTGGATATCGCGCAAAGCACATTACACGCATCGAATGGAGATGATTAGCGAGGCCTGGCAGGGTGTCATTGCAAAGGGCTGCTCCCACGGATCGCCGGGTTCTGGTTATACTGGCACGCAAACCCGGGGAGCCGTTATGGGGCGGTTCCGGAAATGGCGTGTGAGGTCAGGATCTCTTCATGTATTGCCCAGCTCATTTTGCGGTCGAGGCGCCGGAGGCATTGTTCGAGCTGATCGCTCAATACCCGCTCGCGACCCTGATCTCCCACGGCGAGACAGGCTTGGTTGCCGATCACATCCCCATGCTGCATCAGCCCACGGCCGACGGCTTTGGACGCTTGATTGGCCACGTCGCGAAAAGTAATCCCCTGTGGCAGATATCGGCGGAACAGGAACTGTTGCTGGTATTCCAGGGACCGAGCACTTATATCTCGCCTAACTGGTACGCCAGCAAGGCGGCCTCCGGCAAGGTGGTGCCAACCTGGAACTATGCCGTGGTGCATGCCCATGGCACGCTGAAGGCGATCCAGTCGCCAGACGCCATCCTGGATATTCTGACGCGGCTAACCCAAGTCCATGAGGCGGCACAGGCGCATCCTTGGCAGGTGTCGGACGCACCAACAGACTTCACCGAACGGTTGCTCGATCACATCGTGGGCATCGAGATCAGCATTCGGCGGCTGCAGGGCAAGTGGAAAGTCAGCCAGAACCAATCCGGCGAGAACCAGCGCGGCGTGGTGCAGGGGCTGTCGGCTCTGGACAGCGACGAGGCGCTACGCATGGCTGATCTGGTCAACCGTTTTGCGGAGCGCGAATGATGGGCTCTGTGACTTATCGACCGCTCATGACCAGGTAAGAAGGGTGCCATGCGTACATTGATCGTCGATCTCTACATC
>JAEZAA010000103.1 GCA_023430625.1 Pseudomonadota bacterium | reverse complement strand
GGATGGGAGTGGGCGTATTGCAGCACGGTGGCCATGTCATAGAAGCATTCCACCGCCTCGTTCTGCCACTGGTTGAGCAGGATTTTGAGGGCGGCGAGGTTGGCGGCATCGTCGTCGTTACAGACGACGGACAAGCCCGGCAATGCCTGGGGCCGGGGTTGGATCGCGGGAGCGGTGCTTGTGGCCACCGATGCCATCGGCGGAGCCAGGGGCAGGCGGATGCTGAAGACGCTGCCTTTGCCGGGCCAGGAGTGCACATCCAGCTCGTGCCCCAGCAGCTTCGCCATGCGATGTACCACACCCAGGCCCAACCCCACGCCCTGCTGGCCTTTGGCAGTGGCGTCGATGCGGTAGAAGTCCTCGAAGATGCGGGCGAGATCGGGCGCGGCGATGCCGGGGCCGGTGTCCCATACCTGGATCAGCAACTGTTCGCCCCGCAGCCGGCAGCCCAGCAGGATGCGGCCGGACTGGCTGTACTTCACCGCGTTGGACAGCAGGTTTTGCAGGATGCGACGCAGGTAGGTGAGGTCGCTCATCACCTCGTAGTCCGCCACCTGGACCTTGAGCGCAAGACCTTTCTGGCGGGCGATCACGCCGTACTGATCGGACAGCTGGGACAGCAGGTCGCTGAGGGACACCCGCTGGATGTCGGGCTTGAGCTTGCCGTCGTCGAGCTTGGCGATTTCCAGCAGAGTGGAGATGAGCTCCTCGGTGGCTTCCAGGGACTGATCGAGCTGGCCCAGCACCGCGTCCCGCTGGGCGGGGTTCTCGGCGCTGGCGAGGGCCGCCGTGAACAAGCGCGCGGCGTTGAGCGGTTGCAGGATATCGTGGCTGGCCAGCGCCAGAAAGCGGGTTTTGGAGGCGTTGGCGGCCTCGGCCTCAGCCTTGGCGGCGAGCAGCTCCTGCTCGGTCTCGCGCCGGCGCTGTACTTCGGTCAGCAGCTCGCTGTTCATCTCGGAGATGGTCTGGGTCCGCTCCTGCACCCGGTCTTCCAGGGACTGCTTGGATTCGGCCAGAGCTTCCACGCTGCGTACGTATTCGGTGATGTCGTTAAAGCTGGTGACAAAGCCGCCGCCGGGGATGGGGTTGCCGCGCATTTCCACCACCCGGCCATCGGGCATGATGCGCTGAAACACATGGGGCGTGCCGTTGCGCATGTGGGTGATGCGTTTTTCCACGTGCTCCTCGATTTCCCCTGGTCCACAGAGCCCGCGCCCGGCATTGAAGCGAACCAGATCCGCCACCGGCCGGCCCACGTGAATCAGCCCGTCCGGGTACTGGAAGAAATCCAGGTAGCTGCGGTTCCAGGCCACCAGGCTGAGATCCTGATCCACCACGCTGACACCGACGCTCAGATGCTCCAGGGGGGCGTTCAGGACCTGGCGCGAGAACTGGATCGCCTGCGTGGTGTCGTCGAAGAAGGTCACCACCTCTTCCGGACCCAACTGGCGCTGCTCCAGAATGGCCCCGATCAGGGTCGCGGCGGAGGAGGCTCCCACCAGGCTCGCCAGTTCCCGCTCCACATGCTCGATCAGGGCATTGTCGGGGATGGCGCCCAGGGTCACCTCCAGGTTTTGGCTGGCGGCGTATTCCCGCAGGCATTCCCTGGCTCGTGCGGGGCCGACGAAGCGCTCCAGCAGGGTTTGCAGATCCGCCGTGAGAATGCGTATGCGCCGCGCCAGGTTGCCCTGCTGGTCCAGCGGCAGGCTGGGGTACACGAAGGCGGCGGCCTGCAGGCGGTCTTGCAGGCCCACCTGGGTGACCAGCGACACGCCGATGTAGGCCAACAGGTTCGGCACCAGGGAAAACAGCACGCCGTGGCTCAGCAAGTCCAGCTCGACACCAAACAAGGCGGTCGGCCGCAGCCAGTCCTGGCCGAACAGGCCCTGCTCCAGCAGCGTCGTGTTGATGACGCCGGTGCTGGCCAGTTGCGGCAGCATCAGGGTCAGAAACCAGAGGGCAAAGCCCAGGGTTAGGCCGGCATAGACGCCATAGGCATTGCCCCGGCGCCAGTACAAGCCGCCCACCACGGCGGGCGCCAGCTGAATGGCCAGGGCGAACGCCAGCAGGCCGGTTTCCGCCAGCTCCGTATGATTGGAAAACAGGCGGTAGTAGAGGTAGGACAGCGCCATGACCAGCACGATCATGGTGCGGCGCACGAACAGGATCAGCAGGCCGTAGTCCGGTGTCTGGCCCGGCGTGTTAGTCGGGCGCAGACTGCCGCGGCGCAGCAGACCCGGCATGATGACGTCGTTGCTGATCATGGTGCTCAGGGCCAGGGTGGCAATGATGATCATGGAGATGGCAGCAGAGAACCCACCGAGAAACACCAACAGAGTCAGACTCTCCCAACCGGCCTGGGACGGGATCAGCAGCACAAAGCGGTCGGCGGTATCCAGCGCGTTGGGAAACTGGGCCATGCCCACCAGGGCAATCGGGATCACCGCCAGGGTGATGAGTACCAGATAACTGGAGAACCAGCGCTTGGCCTGGCGCAGATGATCCAGCGAGCTGTTTTCCACGAACGTCACATGGAACTGGCGCGGCAGCAGAAATATCGCCGCCATCGCCAGCAGGGTGCGGGTCGCGAATTCCAGCAGGCGGTGTTCGCTGGCCGGCGCGTGCGGTTCGTAGGCATGGTTGGCAAAGGCCGCCAGGGCGGAGTGTTCCTTGTCCCACAGAAAGATATAGGCGGCACCGGCCAGGAGCAGCAGGACGAATAGCTTGACCACCGACTCAAACGCAATGGCCAGCATCACGCCGGGCTTCTGATCGGTCAGATGGAGCTTGCGGGTGCCAAACAGCAGGGCGAACAGGGTAATGGCCGCCGCGCTCAACAGGGCGCTGTTCTGCCACCAGGGTGCCGGCTCGGCACTGGCGCCGTTGCCCAGCAGCACCTGATAGGAACTGGCCACCGCCTGCAACTGCAGGGCAATGTAGGGGATCACCACCACCAGGCAGGTGAGGGTGGCCAACAGGGCGATGTTGCGGCGTTTGCCATAGCGGGCGGAAATGAAGTGCGCCACCGAGGTCACGTTCTGCTTCTTGGCGACGGCGGCCAGCTTGCGCAGAAAGGGCTGGCCGAACAGGAACAGCAGGATGGGGCCCAGATAGACCGGCGCATAGTCCCAGCCGCTGCGCACCGCGGAACCAACCGCGCCGTAGTAGGTCCATGAGGTGCAGTACACGGCGAGCGCGAGGCTGTAGATGAGCCCGGCGTGGCGCCGGAGCAGCGGATGGTTGGCGTTGCGCTCGCCCCAGTTGGCGATGCCGAATAGCAGGCCGACATTGAGCAGGGCGAGTAGGGCAATGATCCAGGCTGACACGGATACCTCTCGATGATCCAGTCGTTAGACTCGTGGCCGGCCAGGCCCTTCGTCGGCTATGCTTGCAGGCCCCGCCGATCCGCATGGTGCGGGCACAAAATTTGGGTCGGCGCTGGTTCTTCGAAGCCTAATCTTAAGGTGTGTTATGGGAAACTCCTTCCGCTGGCGGGCGTTGCTGCTCGCGACTTCGTTTTGGTTCGGTCTGGTCGGATGCAGCCAAAACCCGTCGATGACCGCCCAGCCGGCGGCCGAGACTACGTTCAAACTGGCCCTGACGCCGGACCAGCTGACCTGGGTGGGTCGCCAGATCTTCCAGAACGAATGCGCCGCCAAAGTCATCTGCCTGGTCCATTGGAACCAGGGGGAAGCCTTTCCCTCGCTCGGCATCGGCCATTTTATCTGGTATCCGCATGGGGTGGACGAACCTTTTGTGGAAAGCTTTCCCACCTTGATCGCATTCATGCGGGAGCGGAGCGCCAGCTTGCCGGACTGGCTGGCGGCCTTGTCGCCGCTGGATGCTCCCTGGCCGGATCGGGAGCGCTTCCTGGCCCAGCAGAATAGCGCCCAGGTTCAATCCCTGCGGGATTTCCTGGAGCGAACCCAGGGGCTGCAGGCGGAATTCATGTTCAACCGCGCGCAAGCGTCTCTGGCGCGGGTGCTAGACGGCGCCGAGAGCGGCGAGCGTGAAGCCATTGCCCAGCGCCTGCGGAGCCTGAGTGCAACCCCCGGCGGTGTGTATGCCCTGATCGATTACGTCAACTTCAAGGGCGAGGGTCTGTCGCCCCGCGAGACCTACCATGGTCAGGGTTGGGGATTGCTGCAGGTGGTGCGGGAGATGGGTCGGGTGAGTGCCAGCACGCCGTTGCAGCAGTTTCGTATGGCCGCCGGCGTGGTGCTGACCCGGCGTGCGGAAAACGCGCCCAAACCCATCGAACGGGAGCGCTGGCTGCCAGGCTGGCTGAAGCGGTTGCAAACCTACCGCGAGCCCTGACGCTTTTCATTTCGGGAGCTAAACTGTCCCAACAGGATTGCTACCAATGTCAGCCTTTTAAGGAATCGCCTATGTCCGTTACCAGCATTGTCTCCCTGGTTGTGCTCGCCCTGGTGCTGTTCTACCTGGTGTCGCTCTACAACAAGCTCGTCACCCTGCGTAACCGCTTCAAGAACGGGTTTGCCCAGATCGACGTGCAACTGCAGCGCCGCCATGAGCTGATTCCCAATCTGGTGGAATCGGCCAAGGCCTACATGAAGCATGAACGGGAGACCCTGGAGCAGGTGATGGCGGCTCGTACCCAGGCGGTCAGTGCCACCAAGGCTGCTTCGGCCCATCCCGAGGATGGTCGGGCGATCAAGGGGCTGGGTACGGCGGAAGGTGTACTGAATCGGGCGCTGGCAAACTTCCAGGCCGTCGCCGAGAATTACCCGGACCTCAAGGCCAACACCACCATCCAGCAGTTGATGGAAGAACTCACCAGCACCGAAAACAAGGTGGGCTTTGCACGCCAAGCCTACAACGACGCGGTGATGCAGTACCACACCGTGCGCGAGCAGTTCCCCAGCAATTTTGTCGCCGGCTTCTTTGGCTTCAAGCCCACGGAATACCTGGAGATCGAGAACGAAGAGGCGAGAAAGCCGGTGAAGGTCAGTTTCTCCTGAACCGCGCCTAGCGTGACGACCTTATGAACTTCTTCGAACGTCAGGATCAGGCGCGCCGCAAGAGTGCCCTGCTGCTGTTCTATTTCCTGCTGGCGGTGGTGCTCATCGTCCTGGCGGTGAACCTGATCGTCTGGCTGATCCTGGATGGGATGACCGCCCCGCCCCAATCCCTGGAACAGTGGCTGGGGAGCCAGACGTTCTGGATGGCGAGCCTGATCACCCTGGCGGTGATCCTGGTTGGCAGCCTGGCCCGTTATCTGCGCCTGCGCTCCGGTGGTGACGCCGTGGCACGCATGGTGGGCGCCACGCCGGTCAACCTGCAAAGCAAAGACGCCCGCGTGCGCCAATTCATCAATGTGGTGGAGGAAATGTCCATTGCCGCCGGCGTGGTCATGCCCCGGCTCTATGTCATGGAGCAGGAGTCGGCCATCAATGCCTTTGTCGCCGGTTACCAGCCCAACCAAGCCATCATGGCGGTGACCCGGGGCGCGCTGGAGCAGTTGGACCGAGAGGAACTGCAGGGCGTGGTGGGCCACGAGTTCAGCCATATCCTCAATGGCGACATGCGGCTCAACGTACATCTGATCGCGGTGCTGGCCGGGATTCTCGCCATTGGCCAGGTGGGGCGCTTTCTGCTGCGCTCCTCCCATCGCAGCTCCCGCGGCTCCCGTGGCAAAAACAACGGCGCGCCTGCCTTGGCGATCGGTGGGCTAGGCCTGATGCTGGTGGGCTATATCGGCCTGTTCTTCGGCCGGCTGATCAAGGCCTCGGTGTCGCGCCAGCGGGAGTTTCTGGCGGATGCCTCCGCCGTGCAGTTCACCCGTAATCCCCAGGGGCTGGCCAGTGCGCTCTATCGAATTCAGGCGCTGACGGCTGGTTCCTATCTGACCGCCACCCTGCATGCGGAAGATCTGAATCACATGTGCTTCGGCGAAGCCACGGCACTACGCTTTCAGTCGCTGTTTGCCTCCCATCCGCCCCTGGCCGATCGCATCAAATCCATTGATCCATTGTTTATGCCGAAGGCACGCTCGCGGCGCAACAGCGAGCGTCTTCAGGCGCAACAGCCGGTAAACCCGACCCACTCGAATGCTTTGGGCGCACTGGGTGCCGTCTCGCTGGCGGCGGCCATGAACGCCCCACGTGCTTCGGGCGCCGCTTCAAGTGCCCTTGTTGAGCAGGTGGGAGCAGTGCAACCGGTCCATTACGACTACGCCGTTCGCCTGCATCAAAGCTGGCCGCTGGCGCTGCAGGATCTGACCCATTCGCCCGGCGGCGCCGCGCTGGTCGTGGCGGCGGTTCTGATGACGGATCTGGATGCCAGGCAGCAGGCTCAGGCCCTTGATCTGCTGCGCACCCGGGCAGCGGAACTGACGCTGCCGCTGACGGCCATCGAGCCGACTATAAGCCTGGTAGCAGGCCTAGGCCTGGCGTCGCGCCTGCCTTTGGTCGAAATCAGCCTGGCAAGCCTCAAACAGTTCGAGGCGGATGAACGGGAGCGCTTTTCAGCGCTGGTGGAAGACCTGATCAAACTGGACCAGCGCTACACACTGTTCGAGTTCGTGGTGGCCACGCTCTTGCGCCGGCAATTGGCGCCGCGCGCGGGCCGCGCCAACAAGGGCCAGATTCGCTCCTTCACACCCGTGCTGGGAGATATCCAGCAACTCATTGCTGTGCTGGCGCGCTGCGGCGGCGATGACCGGGAAGGCCTGGAGCAGACCTACCGCCAGGCCATGCGCAATTTCACCCACGAACCCCTGGCGTTGCCTGCTCAGTGTCGTTTGAGCGAGTTGAATCGGGCATTGGGACGCCTGGCCCAGCTAACGCCACTGTTGAAGGCACCGCTGCTGCAGGCCTGTGCCGATGTGGTGTTGCAGGATGGCAAGATCCAGCCCGCCGAATACGAGCTGCTGCGGTGCGTTGCCGAAGTGCTGGAGTGCCCGCTGCCGCCCTTGGTGGCGGGGGTGTAAGGGTCTCTCAAGAGTAGCCAGGCCTATGCAAACAGGTTTGGACTGGTGGTGTTTACTCCCTCTCCCGCTGGCGGGAGAGGGTAGGGGTGAGGGTGGGAGCATGCAGAGTTGGTGATTCAAGCGGCTTTGCCGCTTCCCCCTCACCCTAGCCCTCTCCCCTAAGGGGAGAGGGAACGAGCAACCTGAAAGATCGGTGCATAAATTAGAGCAACTGATAAGCCGCAAAGCCGCCCGTCGCCAGGGTCAGCAGGGTGGCCAGCAGGGTGAGCAGGCCGTCGCGGGCGATGAGCGCGAGGCCGAAGGCGGTGAGGGCGGCGCCGGCAATGTTGGCACTGAAGGGAATGACTTCCATGGCGGGCATGGCGGCGGCGATGATCATGCAGAGCACGGCGATCACATAGAACACGCCGCCTTCCGCGAACAGGCTCAGGCGTGGCTTCAATAGCCGGTCCACGAAGCGGGCCGGGCGTCGGGACCAGCCCAGCGCCTTCTTCACCTTGTCTGATTGAACCGAACGCTTGAGCAGCCACTGGGGCAGCCACAGCTGTTGCCGACCACACACCAGTTGCCCCGCCACCAGCAGCACAAACAGGCCAATCATGGTTGGGACGCCGGGAATGTCGCCAATGATTGGCGCGACGGTAATGAGGCCGGCCATGAGGAGCAATGGCCCGAAGGAGCGGCGCCCCACCACGCGCATCATCGCCTCCAGAGACACGGCGTCGTGCTCGTCGGCAACGCCTTCGATCTGGTCGAGCAACTGGGTCAGATTGGTCAGGGGAGGCTGTTTCTTCATAGGCTCCGTCAGGTGGGGCGGACGACAAGAAATCGCCCCCTCACCTGAATATACAGTGACGGCGCCGTTTGGCCCTTATTTGAGGGCAGCGATACCTTCGTAGTTAAAGGCTTCGGCGTAGCTCATCAGGGCCGCTTCCGGTTGCCCTTCGAGGCTCACCAGCACGTTGTTGCCCACCACGATCTGCACCTTGGCGTGACCTTCGGAGCTCTCGACGGAGGCTTGCTGGCCCTTGATGCGCTTGATCTTCATGCCGGACATGGCAGCAAACTGAGGGTTGCCGATCAGGCCGATCACGCCTTGCAGCATGGGGGAGTCCATGGTGATCTCGATCTGGATGCTGTCTTCATCCTTGAGATACTGGCGGGACACGTTGATGCCGCCACCAAAGGCCGCGTTGGCCGTGGTGTTGGCCGCTTCCATGGTCCAGCCCGACAGGGGTTTGGGGAACAGGGTTTCGACTTTGCTGGCCTTGGCCTGACGGGCCAACTGCGCGGCGTATTCCCATTGGCTGGCGGCGGTACCGAGCTCGCCGCGCTTATAGGCGCTCATGCCTTCGTCGAGGGCGGATTTGATCTCGTCGGCGCTCACGGAGGTGGCGGCGAGCAGAAGACTGGTGATCAGGAGGGCTTTTTTCATGGGGCGTTCCTTCAGCATCTAACAACGGGAATCCAGGGCCTCACTGCTTCATCCACCCTGACATGGCGCGCCATTCTATCTCAGTGGCTGCTTACAAATGAATCACCCGAGAGTGGGGGAATGGGGGTATTTCCGGGGAGATGCTGCTTTATTGCGCCAAGCGGCGAATTTTCGTGAAAAAGTCAGTCATCGCTCGCGAGCAACGCCCCTTGCTCACGCAGCAGTTCGCGCAGCACCGAGCGGTGGCAGCGGGTCTCGTCCTCGCAATAGCAGCCAACGGAAAAGTTGGTCTGATGGGACAGCGCCGCGAGCAGCTCGATGGCATGGCGGCTCTCGGGTGTTTTCATCTCGGAGCGGTACTTGCGCGCGAAAGCGGCCCACTGCGCCGCTGTCTGGGCCTCCTGGGCCTGTTTGATGGTTTCCGGGCTGGGTGACAGGTTGGGAAACCAGACGTCGTACCAGTTGCCGGAGGCATACTCGGTCTTGGGCACACCACGGGGTGGCCGGCGCACGGTGCCGATGCGGGTGCCTTCATCCTTGGCGCGGGGGCTGCCCAGGCGGACGACACGAATGGCCATGCTGTTCTCTCCTGTTCTTCTGGTGTTCGTCTGGTGTTCTTCTGGCGTTGCGCGGCGGCCGGCTTGCCCAGGGTTGATCTCGACATTCATATAGAGTATTGCTCAGGCATCGTTCTTCCGACTACAGGACCGATTGACCCACCGGCGGAGCCAGCACATGCGTCAACGTTCGACAGGGAATCCCGTCGCCCAGCTGTTTAACCTGAACCGCAGCGAAATCGCCCCGGTGTTGCTGGCGGTGTTCTTCTTCTTTTGCGTGCTGACCGCGCTCATGGTCCTGCGCCCGGCGCGGGAGGCGCTTGGCATGCAGGGCGGGATCGAGAGCGTGCGCTGGCTGTTTATGGGCACCGCGCTCGTGACCCTGCTGGTGAATCCTCTGTTTGGCCTGCTGGTCAGCCGCCTGCCGCGACTGCACTTTATCACCGCCACCTACCTGTTCTTCGGCGCCAGTCTGGTGGTGTTCTACTTGGTTATGACGCTGGCGCCGGATGTGATCGGTGTGACCACCGGCCAGATCTTCTATGTCTGGTTCAGCGTTTTCAACCTGTTCGTCACCATGGTGTTCTGGGCCCTGATGGCGGATCGCTTCTCCCTGGAGCAGGGCAAGCGCTTCTTCGGGCTGATTGCCGTCGGTGGCACCTGAGGCGCCATCTTCGGGCCCTGGCTGTCGACCCAACTGGCTGAACCCCTAGGGACGCCCGCGTTATTGCTGGTGTCCACCGGTTTTCTGCTGCTGGCGCTGATGGCCTGCTGGATGGTGGCCCGTTACCAGCCGGATCGCCGCCTGCAGCAAGCAACCCAGAGCACGAGCGAGGAGCCTCGCGATGAACGCGAGCTCATCGGCGGCAGTGCCTGGGAAGGGCTGCGCGCGGTGTTTC
>JAEZAA010000064.1 GCA_023430625.1 Pseudomonadota bacterium | reverse complement strand
GCCAAAAAGGCCCGCAGGCTGACAGCGTAACCGCGCTGTAAGACCGACTTGACGAATACAGCTCACCTGGAGCTGTAGCCGTACCGAGAAGGGGCAGTTAAACTGCCCCTTTTTCGTATCTGCCTTTTCGTTCAGCTTTCGCTGCTCCCCGTCTACTTGCTCGCTTGCTGGCGGCTGTCCGTCGGACCAGCCCCGTCTCAAGTCCCGACTCCTCGTCGAACACTTCATCCCCTGTCGGCTCAAGATGCCGTTCGCCATTGATGCTGCGCCGCATATTAGAAGTGCTCAGGTAGATCGCCTTGCGCGCCCGGTTTTGGTTGCCCAGCGGCCGATGCTCGGCCAGAGCGTGCCAGGGGTTAAATGACAGGTTACGCGCAAACGCCAACTGCGCCGGGCTGTCGAAGGTCTGGGGCGGGATCTCCAGCGTTGCCACCGGAATCATGGGCGAAACCCGCTGCGACCAGACCACCGAGGCATTTTCTATGGGCATGGTGACCGGATCGGCCTGGAACTGGATCAGGAAATCGAATATCCAGCCCTGCTGGCTCAAGGTGGCCGCCATGGCTTCCCGCAGGTAGTCATAGGTCATCCGGCCTACCTTGGATTTGTGCGCCATGCGCGGATTGATGGCGTACTTGATGGCCCGCCCCGTCCCGAATAGATAGGGCACGCAGCTGTGATAGGTCAGCTCCAGCGGGTTGGCATGGGCGCGGGCGTAGAGCCCCTGCATAGTCATGTCCAGATAGGGGGAGTCCAGCGGATTTAGGAAGTACCAGGCTGGCGTGTCCCGCCCCACTTCCCGCTGCAGTTTGACGTTCTCGTAGATATCGGGCGTGGTGAAAGTGGGCGAGCTGATGCCGAGGAAATCCTGGGTATAGCGTTCGTCATCGATCAGCTTTGGCCCCGGCACATCCATGAGCTTCACACCGATGCTGAGAATGCCATTGTCGTCCACGTCCGCCACCACCCGGGGCCCCGGACCACCGAAGCGGACATAGGCCGGATAGCTGCGCGGCTCACGGAACACGCCCACCCGTAACGACTCCGGCAAATCCTCATTGACCACCAAGGTGGCGCGCACCACACCATAGGTTTTGGTGTTGCCGGCCCGCTCGGCGATCTTGCCGGTGTTGTGATACTCCTTCACCAGAAAACGATTCATGGTGTCGGTGATGCGGTTGGTGACCTCTATTTCGTCCTCTCGCACCCGCTCCTCGGCCAGTGCCAGCCCTTCATCCTTGAGCTGCAGCCGGATCAGTGCCTGGGTGGCGGCTTGCAGAGGCGGGCGCAGCCATTGATCGAAGGCATCCCGGTAATAGGGATCCAGGCGGCGCATGATCCCCACCAGCCGCTCGCCGCCTTGCTGAACCAGTTGCGGCAGCCATCTCATGGACCTCTCCTCTCGTGCAAATGACACTAGTGGGATTGAAACAGAAAGCTCATCGCCCGCCGGCTGGGCAGAAAGAAATAGCCACCGCCCCGTACCCGCACGAATTGCGGCAAGCCCTGAACCTGGCAACGCACCGGCTCGGCCTGCAGGGTAAAATGATCCTGCACGCCACCGAACGCCTGTCGCGCACCAATCAAGGGATCCGGATCCTGATAAAGGCCGTTGAAGGTAGGATTGCCGGCCCAGGTGTTCTGCACGAACTCGAATTGGCGGCCGATATTCGCGTTAAGACAAATGAAATGCAGCCCGCGGGGCTCATCGTTGTCGCCCTGGTCCAGATGGCGCAGCATGTCCTGCGGCAGCATGCTGGGGTGAAACGGCTTGCCGTAGGTTCGGCCACGACGCAGCAGACGGTGGCGGTTGCTGAAATCCACCGAGGCCTGGGTGCCGGGATCAGGGTCCAGGGAATCGCGCGGGTGGGTGCGGCGGATGTGCGCCCCCAAGGGGCATTTCAGGCCATGTTGGTCGGTACGGTGGTAGGCGAAGCTGTTCTTGTCCTCCATCTCCGGCTGATCCTCCTTCGGCGCCAGCACCAGCGGTGCGCCGCTCGGCCAGCGTCCCACCATCTTGGACGCCAGATGAATGGCATCCGCCTCCACTTCACCGGGCTTGTCGTTGCCTTTACAGTAACCGCCCTGCTCGTGCATAAACTGCCAGAAGCCTTTCACATCCTGGGCCAGCTGGCGAAATACCAGGTAGGTGCCGTTGCGGCCCAGATCCTTCAGTCCCGACTCCTCCACGTCCATGACCAGGTGATCGGCCGTGTCCCGCCCCGGATCCACCAGCGGTCGGCGGGTAAAGCGCTCATAGCCATTGGGGTATCCCAGCAGGATTTCCCCCAGGGGAACCGCATTGGCCAGATCGCGTTGCAGGCTGTCAAACTCCGCGATGTAGGGCTGGGAAATGCTGTCGCGAAATCCGAAGTGCTCTTTGAACTCAATGCTTTCCTTGGTCTCCAGCGTGATAACCTCGCCCAGGCCGGCCGCCTCGAACTGATCCCGCAGACGATCGCACTCAGTGTTCAGCACCTCGGGGCTCGCCGCGTACAGCAAAAACAGGATATCCACCGGCGGCGTGTCAGGGCCGCCCCAGTCCCAGTGCTCGGGTGCATTGATGCCTTCATCCCCCAGGATCCGGCGCTTGTGAGGTGTGGTCATTCCAGCGCGGAACTCGTCGGCGAAGCTCTCCACGATATCGGCTGGCACCTGCAGAGCGGTGAGGCCATGGCAGCTCAGGGCCAGGTTGAGAGCAACTGTATCGGGCCTGGAATCCGCGAATGTCGTCCGGCCGATCAGGCCCTGCAACCAGGCCCGCGCCCTGGCCGGTTCGGTCACCTCCGCCAGAACATAGGCGGCATCCGGTAGGTTGCCATAACCCCGCGCCACCAGGGCCTGAACGTCCGGCTTTTCAATATTGCTGTAGGGATTCATGTTGGTTCCTCTGTCCTGGTGCCGTTCGTCCTGTTAGCCACGCGCCCTAATTGATGCGCCGCAGCCAGGCCCGGGCTTGTCGCTCTGTCATGTAGCCGCGCAGGCCGGCGCGGATCGCCTCGTTATTGGCGACGTTCACAGCCGTCAGTTGTGGATAGGGGGAGTGCCAGGCCAGGGTTTCGATCTGGTGATTGCCCAGATAATCCTTGTACAGCTGCTCCTTACGCGCGCCCTCCCGCACCAGCTTGATCGTGCGGGGAAAGCCGACGCCATTGCTGAACACCAGATTGATGCCCCAGGCGACCTTGTCGATGAAATCCACCATGTAGCTTTCCAGGCTGCCGTCGTAATTGCTGGCGAACAGCAGGCGCTGGCGATCCTCGATAAAGATCCAGTGGGCGAAATGAATGGTGTTGACGCCCTGCAGTTTCAGCAGCGGCACGGTGGCCAGGTCGCCCTTGTTGAAAATATGGCGAAAACCCACCTGCCCCAGCGCCAGCAAGGCCCGCGTATGCACGCCCCTGACCCAGCCCGGTTTGACGAAGCCCACGGCGGCAAACTGGTTCTGTACCAGAATGTCCTCTCGCGCCCGCAGTTGGGTCAAACGGCCGAGTGGCGGGCGAACACGGTCCTCGTCATCCTGCCGGTTCAGCCGATCGATGTTGAGCAGCCATAAGGCCAACACCGGCCAGCTCCAGAGCACCACCACCGCACCGCCGGCGAGGATGAGCGCAAAGCGCAGCTCCTCCTTCAGCCGCCACAGCAAGCCAGGCCGTTCGGCCGGCTGCAGGGCCCAGCTCAGCTCGGTGCGCGAGGCCACATAATCGACCAATACCTGGCGCATGGTTTTAGCGTTCAGTTGCAGCGGCCGCTCTAGATCGTTGAGAAAGCTGCGCAACGCCCGGTGCAACTCATCCTCCTGACGAATCTGGCGCACGGTGCGGCCAACGGTATTGATGTAATAGGCCTGATCCGTCACCAGATGGGCCTGCAGAAACGCCCGGCGCGTCGCCTCCGTGCGCTGGCGCTTGGGCGGATAATCGCGACAGGTACCGAAGACCTCATCCAGACCGGCAGCGGCAACCTCGACAACCTGCTGCAGAAAGTCCTCCACCGGCCCGTCCACGTTGGCCAGAAACACCAGGCTGGAGGCATAGGTGTCGGGATGGTCCGGCCCTTCCAGGATCAGCAGGCGGGCAAAGTGCAGCTTCTCGCCAAATTTCTCGAACGGCAGGATGGCGTTGTTCGCCGTGTCCTGGTCGATTTTCTCCAGCAACTGGCGCAACCGCGATTCCTTGGAGTGCTCCAGCGGCGCCAGGATCGTCACGGGGTTTTGCGGCATCCGGCTCCAGCTCCGCACACGGGCTTTCAGCCCGTTCAGCCCGGCCTTCAACTGCGCCCAGGGCTGTGTCCGGGCGCGCTGGGTGACGTCGGATATTCGTTTGACCGGCGGCAGTTGCGCCAGATCCGTCAAATGGGTCAACTCTCTGAGCTGGGTGAATGCGGTCACATCATTGTCCTCTCAGTTGTCGGATGGCCCGGCTAATGGATCGGCGTTTCCAGCGCGAAGTCGAGAATCCGCCGCTTGCCCCACCAGACCTTGCCCAGATAAAGCCCGGGCTCCACCTCGCGGATCTCGTCCCGGACCGGCCGGGCCGCCAGCGACGTCTTGCTGTAATCGATCACCGTGGTTTCCTTGCCGTCGAGCCAGCTGGGCTCGCGATAGACCTTGGCCACGATCAGGTTCAGCCCCAGCGGCGACACCTTGTTGACCACCACGCCCCGGGTGTAATCCGGGCCGAACAGGTCGAACACCTTGCCCTGCCAGCCGACCCGGCGCGCCACCCGGGCAAACAGATGGGGAAAGGCACCATCGGCCCAGATGGGCGTGCCGCGGGTATCGCCCTGCGGGACGGTGCCGGGCTTGGCGCGACGGTAGATGGCATCCAGTTCGTCCTGGGACAGGGACAACCATTCCTGCACCCGGTCCTGAGTCGTTACCGCGCCACCGGCCGGCTCATTAGTCACAGCTTTCAATGTGCTTCTGGTGGCTCGAGCTTGCATGCTTTAGCCCTCCATGCATGGGTTACATCACAGATGTCCTGTCACTAGCCGGGCTCCAACGCCACGGTGTCGATGGAAGCGGAACGGGCACGCGGCTGCGCCCGGTTCCGGGGTGTTTCGGCATCCCCTGCAGTCAGGTCGCGCCCATGCACCATGTGAAAGGCGACCCGCTCCGCCAGGGCGCTGATGGTGGCCGAGGGATTGACCGCCAGCGCGCCTGGCATCAGTGCGCCGTCCGCCACGTACAGTCCCTTGTAGCCCCAGACTTCGCCGAAGTCGTTGACGACCCCTGTGCGGGGCGAATCCGACAGGGCACAGCCGCCCAGGGGATGCGCGGTCAAGGTCTTGCTCAGGCGCAGGCCGGTCAGCGGGGTCTGCCAGAGAAAACTGTTAATGAAGCGGCCACCAGCGGCCCGGCTCAGGGTCTGCATGTGGCGGATCATGTCCCGGTACACCGGCAGGCTGCGGCGGTTCGACCAGTGCAGCGCCATCTGGCCCTGCGGGTCCAGATGCAGCACACCGTCGGCGGCATCCGTCGCCATGCCCAGATACGGAAGAAAATGAGTGAGAAAGCCGTCTTCGATCAGCTGATCCATCTCGAAATCCAGCCGCCAGCCCAGGGTATCGGCGCCGTAGCGTTTCAGTTGGCGCCATAGATTACGGGCCCGGCTGCGGGTGGGAATGACCGCATCGAAATACCAGATGAGCGGGTCGGGATAGCCCAGATCCTGAATGCAGATCAGGTCCTGACCCTGACGCAGTGAGACCATGGCGGTGATGCTGGGCCCCCGGCCCGGGTCGATGGTCAGGCGCGGGCAGTAGGTGCCCGCGAACAGGAAATCGCCGTTGCCGGAAAAATTCCGGCCCAGTTGCTCCGACAGATTCGGCAAGGTCCGGTACCAGTGCTTGCAGCGCAGCAGCAATTCATTGGTGCCCAGGGTGCCGGCGGCTACCACCACCTCCCGCGCCTGTACCCGCTGGCAAACGCCACCGTTTGGGTCGGCCGCCAGATCGGCCACGTCCACCTGATAGCCATCGGCGCGCGGGGTGATCTTCAGGGCCTGGTGCTGGGGATGGACTTCCGCGCCCTGCTGCTCCGCCAGGGGAATGTAGTTCAGATCCAGGGTGTTCTTGGCGTGCACATGGCAGCCCAGCAGGCAGTTACCGCAATATTGGCAGGCCGACTGCGGCTTGCCGCCGGGCGAGGCCTGGCCGTCGGCACCGAAATGCACGCAGATCGGCACCCGCTCCACCCGCCAGCCGACGCTACGGGCCGCTTTCTCGAACACCTGGGTGCGCCTGGGCAGTGACCGGCGCGGAGGAGGCGCACTGACCGGCGTGGCCTTCAGCATATCGGCGGCCACTTCGTAATAAGGCGTCAGCTGCTGTAAACGGGTCTGCGCGGGCCAGCCGGGACGCTCGAAGATAAAGGCCGGCGGGCGCACATGCACATTGAAGTAATGCAGCGAGCCGCCGCCGACGCCGACGCCCTGAATGACATCCATGCGCCGGAAGACCCGGTGCTCGATAAAGCCGCCGGCGTCCCGCCGTTTGGAATGCCAGAGGGTCGAGGGCGCGACCTCGCCCGGCGCGCGCGGGAAATCTAGCCGGTCCCAGCGCTTGCCCTTCTCTAGAACGCAAACCGAGCGGCCGGCCTGCGCCAGACGACAGGCTGTGATGGCACCGCCAAAGCCGGAGCCAATAACCACCACGTCATACGCCGCACGCATCCCTGGACTCCTGCGGGTGTCTCACCCGATCGCTGTCACTGGGTGCTGGCATGCTCATGCCAGGACCTCATCGCGTACCCGGTCCAGGCTTTCAAACCAGGACTTGGTGTCCGGCATCTCGCTGCCGGCGAATACCCGCCGCATTTCCTCTGCCAGCAAATCCGGCGCCTCCAGGTCCACAAAATGCCCAACACCTTCCAGGGGACGCCAATCCACCGGGCAACCGGCATCCACATCGCTTTTCTGTGCCACGTTGGCCGACAGCGCCTCGTCCTTCATGCCCCAGACCAGAGTCGTGGGTACTGTGATCGGATGCCGGTAAAGCGCTTCCAGTCGCGCCCGCCGCCAGGGCAGCAGCAGCGTTCTGACCAGCGCCCGATAGTAGGTGATCGCCCCGCGCATGTCGCGGGCATGATCGAAGCGCGCAACAATATCCTGCACCACGCTGCGATCCATCTTGCCGTCGAGCCCCTCCCGCAAGGTAAAGGACAATTCAAGCAGCTTGCGTCCCACCGTCGTGGTCAGCAGGTATTCCGGCAAAAACGGCACCTGAAATGCCGGCACCCAGGGAATCCGCAGGGTTTGGAAATCCTCGAAGCGCAACACGGCCCGCAATAGGGTCTTGGGATGCGGACAATTGACCACGACTAATTGCCGGATGAGGCGTGAGTAGCGATGCGCGAAGATCCAGCCGAGCGCACCGCCCCAGTCATGCCCCAGCAGGATCGGCCGCTCGATATCCAGCGCCTCGATCAGCGCCTTGATGTCGTCGGTCAGGGTGAACACATCGTAGCCACGGCGCGGATAATCGGAGCCTGGGTACCCGCGCAGATCGGGCGCATATAGGGTCGCCTCCGGCATCTGTTCCATCAGCAGCCGCCAGCTCATCCAGCCTTCGGGAAACCCGTGCATGCAGATTACGGGAGGCGGTGCCTGCGCCCTGCCCCGCCTCCCGGTCGGCTCCGAGACCGCCACATGGAAGTTGATGCCGTTCGCCTCAACCGATCTGTGTTCGATTCTGTTGGCCATCCTCTCGCCCTCCGAAGGTCGTTTTCGCAGCGCCGCAACCTCAGGCCGCCACCTGTAACTCCACGCAGAAGCGCTTGCTTTGGGTGTTCTCCTGCGCGCCAGCCAGCCCGTCGATAATCACCTGGGCCAGGTAGACGTCCGGCTCAATGTCGGCAGCCAATTGCGCACGCAACCGCACCACGCTGTGGCTGTCCGGTGCCAGATGCGCGGTTTCCGGTGTAAAGCTCAACAGGTATCGGGCCGGCACGCCGGTATCTTGTCCGAGCGCCTCGTCCGACAAACAACGGAGCTGGAAGCTGACCGGAAAATCGAAGTCGTTCTGAATGACAAACTCTGCTTCGACGGTCTCACCGGGCCGGCCCTGCAAGGCAATGCGCGGGATATCCGCCAGCTTGGGCAAGGCTTGCGGCGATTCCGCTGGCACCTCCAGGACCCGGCCCAGCGTCTGCTCGCCCAGACTCAGCAGATCATCGACACAGGCAATCAGATGCCGGCTGACCCGGCTGTAGGCTTCCACGGACAACTCAAGCATGGGCGCCAGCTCCGCCGCCCGCTGGCGTGAGGCCGCCTCAAGTTCGCGCCGCCGTCGAGCCAGTCCGGCTTGTAGCTGGTTGAAGCGCGCGCCCAGCCGGGCGCTTTCCCGTGCATTCTCCTGAATCTGCATCGCAAACCGGCTGAAGATGGTTTGCAGATTCTGCGTGGGTGGGGTTTGCGGACGTTCCATGGTCCTCTTCTCCTGCATGGTTTCAGTCTCCTGATCATCTCTCGTCAATGGCAATTCAGTGCATCCAGGCACTTAGGGTAATGTCCGAGGCCAACCAGACCTTATCAGGGGGTCGGAAAGCAGTCCTGGGTGCATTGGAAATGATGAAACCAGTGATGCGCCTTGATCCGCTTCGGCACGTCGCCCTGCTCGATGTGGCAGCAACAGGCCTGACGTGGCTTGACCCCCAGATGAATCCCGATGCACTGCTCGTAGGCACCGGTCAGGATAATTTCCCCGTGGTAGAGGCCGCCGGAAAAATCATCGGGTATGGTGAAGCTGACCTCTGCCTGAAAGAACTCTCCCGGCGCCAGCGTCTTCTGGACCGGCGCCACCTGGACCCTTTTATCGGTGCAGGGAAAGGCTTTCGCTTTCAAGGTGAATTCATGCTGCTTCTTGGACACATTGGAAATCTGCAGTTGGTAATGGAAGGTATCGCCGGCGCAACCCACCCAATGGACGTGGCAGGCACAGCGGTCGGGGCAGTCGGTTTCAGGTATCCCGCAACAAGCGCTGCCATGGGCATGATAGCCGCCACACTGGCCGCAATGGCCTGACGGGCTGTCCAGCGTCTCCTTGAGCGCCCGCACGGCGCCACAGGCGGCGGCTGTCAGCATGCGGGGAGGCAACAGCAGGAGTGCTCCACAACTGGGCTTGGCACCGCTCGACTTGTCGCAGCCCGGTGTGCCGTACCAGTGGGCATACGAGCCGCAAAACGCGTGCGGGTCATGGTCACAACAGGATTTGTCCATGGTTTATCTCCTCGCCTCCACATTGGTCTCGGCAGTGGCATACAGTTGCAGTTCGATGACGAACTCGTCGAATTCGATAAATCCCAGATACATCCGCCCCCCGATACCGTCCGGAACGGTGATGCTCAGGGTACGGGTGACCTGCTCGCCCGGCGCAATGGCGCCTTCCGGCAGCGGCTCGAACACACCTCCCTGCGGGGAAACCATGGACGCCTTCAGGTTGTGCATCAGGAGATTGGCAACGTCCTCATAGGTGTCCTCCTCCTTGCTTTCAATCAGACTGCGCCCAAGGTTGCGGCGAATCCATTCACGCTCTTCCAGCCAGACTTGCACCACATCATCCACCGCCACCGGCACGTTGCCGTCGTTGGTCAGCACAATGGGCAGCGCCAGGGTTTGTCCCGCCAGTCCGCGCAGGACAAGCTCTTCCGGCTCCACATTCAGCTCCCGTTCCTCCGCCACGTCGATCTGCAGCGCTTCCTTTTGATTACCGCTGACCACCTGGGCCTGATAAGCACCGGGAGGCATGTGGGGGTCCAGTTGAAGGACAGCCTTGACCCGCACTTCGCTATGCGGGGGCACGCGGGCGGACAGGTTAAGCTGGGTCTGAGGAAGTGAATGGGCGGCACGCCGGGAGCGACCGGCCGGCACCGCGTCCAGAGCATGAACCTTGACCTTGGTATCCGACAGGTTGATCAGCACCAGCTCGCCCACGCACTGACTGGGTGGACCGGAAAACCGATAGGGACCCGGACCAAGGCGCCAGTCGTTGCCGACTTCGCCCGTATGGGGACCATGCATACTGCACTCCTTGCGGTGGTTTCCGCGTATCCGGTCGGCCACCTGCCGACTGGAATCCTGATCTGGTTGTTACTCACATTCCTCGGTCTGATGAGGTGTGTAGTCCTCAATCACCACCATGCTCTCGCCGCAGGCCTCCAGCTTAAACAGCTCCACGCCAAACAGGTTCAGGCTGAACCGGTAACCCAAGGGAAAGTGGATACGCATGGGACGAAAGCCCAACTGCAGGTCGAATTGTGGCAATTCACGAACCCGCACATCGAGCTCGATCCGGTTGTCGGACTTGATGGTGTTGTCGGTGACCACGCGGCTATCGGAGGTGATCGTGGCATTGGCGTTGAGCCGGATGACCGGTAGTTCGGTCACCCCAACCTTGATTTCAGGCAGTTCGGTGACGCCAACTTCGATTTTGGGCAGACTGGTCACGCCGACACTGATCGGCGCTAGCTCCTTAAGATGGATATTGTCCAAATCCAGATCGATGCCGCCGCCCAGTTTGATTTCGGGCAGCTCCTTGATCTTGATATTGCTGAGCGAGCCAGCCATATCAGTCTCCAAGGGCGTTTGGGCGAGCACTGCATCGACACCCAGGACGGGTGTTGATTTGCGCGCTGCAACGTCATCCAAGGGTTGGAGATAAAAGGCTGAAAATGCATGATCCCGCCTCTCCCTTGATCCGGAGGCTGTACTCGGCCTCTGACCATGGGGCAAGTCTGTAGCAGCCATAGGGGGGATTCAAGCGAGCATAAAGGCTCATTTGACCGAAAGATTTGACCCTCTGCACCATTTTGTATCGGTTGCCTTCGTCGACTGCCATGTTTCGTTTTCTCGCTTTCATGCGGAGTTGGGCTGATGCTACCGGTAGGCGTGTATGCCATTACTCTGATTCGGTCCTGTGGTATTTTGCGTCATTTTTGTCTGTGGCCCGCCCTTACCTGTATTTAATGATCACATCACCAACCAGGAGACCTTATGTCGACGGAAAAGGACAAGATGCTGCGGGGAGAGCTCTATGACCCGAGCGATGATCAGCTAGCACTGGAGCGGCGGCGGGCGCGGGAACTGCTCAAGGCATTCAATGACAGCCGGCCGCAGGAGTTGAAAAAACGCCGAAACCTGCTGACTGAACTGTTCGGTACCAGCGGCGGCAAGGTCTGGATCGAGCCGCCATTCCAGTGCGACTACGGCAGCAACATTCACCTGGGCCAGTCCGTCTTCTTCAACTTCAATTGCGTGATACTGGACTGTGCCCAGGTGGAGATCGGCGACAACGTGCTGATTGGCCCGGCAGTGCAGATCTATACCGCCACCCATCCGCTGGATGCAACAGTACGCAGAACCTGGCTGGAATCGGCCAGGCCGGTGCGGATTGAGGACGACGTCTGGATCGGCGGCGGCGCCATCATCAATCCAGGCGTCACCATCGGCGCGCGCAGCGTGATCGGTGCCGGCAGCGTGGTGACCCGCGACATTCCCCCGGATGTATTTGCCGCCGGCAATCCCTGCCGGGTGATCCGGCAACTGACGGACGAGCAATCGGCAGAAGAGATCGAGCCCGAAACGAAAAAAGCCCCGCCGGTCTGAACCTGTCGCGGGGCTTGGGACAACTGTTGTAGCCGTTTTTTCAGCGTCTTTTACAGCACGTAGACGCTTAGGCTGCCGAGCTATCCTTGCTGGTTTCTTCCGGAGCGGACGTGCGGATCAAGTGATCGAACGCACTCAGTGCCGCTTTCGAGCCCTCGCCCATGGCGATGACGATTTGCTTGTACGGCACCGTGGTCGCGTCGCCGGCGGCAAACACGCCCGCTACCGATGTCTGGCCACGTACGTCCACCTCGATCTCACCGAACTTGCTGAGTTCCAGGGTGCCCTTGACCCAGTCGGTGTTCGGCACCAGGCCGATCTGGACGAAAATGCCTTCCAGGTCTTCCCGATAGATCTCGTTAGTCTTGCGATCCTTGTAGGTCAGGCCGTTCACTTTCTGGCCGTCGCCGTTGACCTCGGTGGTCTGGGCGGACTTGATCACGGTCACGTTGGGCAGGCTGTAGAGCTTGCGCTGCAACACCGCGTCGGCGCGCAATTCTTCGCCGAACTCCAGCAAGGTGACGTGCGCCACGATGCCGGCCAAGTCGATGGCCGCTTCCACGCCGGAGTTGCCGCCGCCGATGACCGCAACGCGCTTGCCCTTGAACAGGGGGCCGTCACAGTGCGGGCAGTAGGCCACGCCGCGGCCGCGATATTCGCGCTCGCCGGGCACGTTCATCTCGCGCCAGCGGGCACCGGTTGCGGCGATCACGGTCTTGCTGTGCAGTACCGCGCCACTGGCCAGCTTGACCTGCAGCAGTTCACCCGGCGCCGATGCAGGCACCAGCCCTTCGGCGCGCTGGTTGTTCATCACGTCCACGTCATAGGTCTTGACGTGTTGCTCCAGTGCCGCCGCCAGTTTCGGACCTTCGGTTTCCTTGACGGAAATGAAGTTCTCGATGGCCATGGTGTCCAGCACCTGGCCGCCGAAGCGTTCCGCCACCACACCGGTGCGAATGCCTTTACGAGCCGCATAAATGGCTGCTGCGGCGCCTGCCGGGCCACCGCCGACGATCAATACGTCGAAGGCTTCTTTCTGCTTCAATTTCTCGGCATCGCGCTGGGCGGCGCCGGTATCGATCTTACCCAGGATCTGTTCCAGGCTCAGACGACCCTGGCCGAACTGTTGGCCATTGAGGAACACGGTCGGCACGGCCATGATCTGGCGGTCGTTGACCTCATCCTGGAACAGCGCACCATCGATCATCACGTGACGGATGTTGGGATTGATGGCCGCCATCAGATTCAGTGCCTGAACCACTTCAGGGCAGTTCTGGCAGCTGAGGGAAATAAAGGTTTCGAACTCGTATTCGCCTTCGAGATTGCGAATCTGTTCGATCACATCGGCCTCCACCTTCGGCGGGTGACCACCCACCTGCAGCAGCGCCAACACCAGGGAGCTGAATTCGTGCCCCATGGGAATGCCTGCAAAGCGCACGCCGGTCTCAACGCCGGGGCGGTTCAGGGCAAACGAAGGCTTACGCTCGTTGCCGTCCAGACGCTCAACGACGGTGATTTTGTCAGAGAGCTCGGCAATGTCATTCAACAGCGCCAGCATTTCTTTGGACTTCGCGCCCTCATCAACAGAGGCCACGATCTCGATAGGATTGACGACTTTTTCCAAGTAGCTCTTGAGCTGAGCCTTGACGTTCGAGTCCAGCATGGTAATCCCCTGCAGATTCAAGAATTTGGGAACACCCGGGGCTTGTGGCCCCGAGCGTAGGCTTGGCCGGATAGGCCGGATAAAGCGCGTAGCGAACCCCGTGGGGCTTAGATCTTACCAACCAGATCCAGGGAAGGAGCCAGCGTCTCGTCGCCTGGCTGCCAGCTGGCAGGGCACACTTCGCCGTCGTGGGTGGCGATGTATTGAGCAGCTTGCACCTTACGGACCAGGTCCTTGGCAGAGCGGCCGATGCCCAGGTCGTGCACTTCAACAACCTTGATCAGACCTTCCGGGTTGATGACGAAGGTACCGCGCAGTGCCAGACCTTCTTCCTCGATCAGCACGCCGAAGTTACGGCTGATGGTGCCGGTCGGATCGCCGATCATGGGGAACTTGATCTTCTTGATGGTATCGGAAGCGTCGTGCCATGCCTTGTGGGTGAAGTGGGTGTCGGTAGACACGGAGTACACTTCAACGCCCAGCTTCTGCAGCTGCTCGTAGTGATCAGCCAGGTCGCCCAGCTCGGTGGGGCAAACGAAGGTGAAGTCAGCCGGGTAGAAGCACACGACAGACCACTTGCCTTTCAGGTCGGCGTCGGACACGTCGATGAACTTGCCGTTGTGGTAGGCAGTGGCTTTAAAAGGTTTTACTTCCGTATTAATGATCGGTTGCATTTGTATGCCTCCATGGGTTGGTGAATTTCTGTAGTGGCTATACTACGGATCCGGGATGGATCACTCTAATTAATAATTTAAAAATTTTTGATAGGTAATAGCTATGGAACAGTTCGTACAGCCAATAGCGGATTTCTATCAAAACGACAGTTCCAGTTGTGTCACTGAAGAGACTGGTCGTGAACGAGAGAGTAAATGATTTGTAGCAAAGGTCCAGCCCTTAAAGCCCACGGCATTCTTCGTGTTGCTTCTGCTCCAGCGCCCGGCGACGCTGGCGCAGCTTGTTGCCACGGGGCTCGCGGTAACCCGCCCGCAGCTTACGATTGATGTCGGCCAGTTGTTCAGCGTACTGGTTGCAGCGTTGCTGCTGACGCTCATGGGCTTGTTCGGCGGCAATGGTTCTACGCAGATCGCTAGCCTGCGCCTGTCGGGCTTTTGGCTTGGACGTTAAAGGCGTCTTGGCGGCCGGAATTTCATGGATCGGCGGCAAGGTCGTGCTGATCTCCCGGGCCTCATGGTGATCCGCTGGCGGCCGCTCGCCATAATGCACACGACCCTTGTCGTCGCGCCACTTGTAGATTTCGGCAGCCGCAGTGGCTGGCGCCAGAATGGCGAACAGCAACAGGGCGCGCGCCCGCACCGTGGGTAAAGATGACATTTCGACACTCCTTGTCGATCCATGTAAATAAGGCTTTACTCCTCCCCCTGCCAAGGGGGAGGCCGGGAGAGGGTCGCTTTCCCCTCAAGGGGGAAGTGTTAGGTAAGCAAGCTCACTCCGTACCTGAAAGACCACCCCCCCCTAAACCACCCCCTGCCACGGGGGGGGATAAAGCTATAGGC
>JAEZAA010000028.1 GCA_023430625.1 Pseudomonadota bacterium | reverse complement strand
GGACTTCAAGGCGCGGCCCCTGGCGACCTTCGTGCGCAACAAGCTGATCAACGAGTCCTACCTGCCGATCATCGGCGACAACCTGGCCAAGCAGATGGGCACGGTGGGTGACAGCAAGCGCTCCGATCTCATGGGCCTGCTGATGCTGATCTCGCCGCCCGGCTACGGTAAGACCACCCTGATGGAGTACGTGGCTAATCGCCTGGGCCTGGTGTTCATGCGCATCAACTGCCCAAGCCTGGGACATGATGTACGTTCGCTGGACCCGGAGCAGGCCGGCAACTCCACCGCGCGCCAGGAGCTGATGAAGCTCAACCTGGCGCTGGAGATGGGCAACAACGTGATGCTGTACCTGGACGACATCCAGCACACGGACCCGGAGTTTTTGCAGAAATTTATCTCCCTGTGTGACGCCACCCGCCGCATCGAGGGCGTGTGGAAAGGCAAGGCCAAGACCTATGACCTGCGCGGCAAGAAGTTCTGCGTGGTGATGGCCGGCAACCCCTACACCGAAACCGGCGAGACCTTCCGCATTCCGGACATGCTCGCCAACCGGGCCGACGTCTACAACCTGGGCGATGTGCTGGGTGGCAGCGAGGAAGTCTTTGCGCTCAGCTACATCGAAAACGCCCTGACCTCCAACCCGGTGCTGGCTCCGTTGGCGGGCCGGGACCTGCAGGACGTCTACCATTTCGTTGATATGGCCCAGGGCAAGCCGGTGGCGGCAACCGCCTTCAGCCACAGCTACAGCGCGGCGGAAAGCCAGGAAATCGTCAGCGTGTTGCAGAAGCTGTTTGCAATCCAGCGGGTGATTCTCAAGGTCAACCTGCAGTACATCGCCTCCAGCGCCCAGGCCGACAGCTACCGGACCGAACCGCCGTTCAAGCTGCAGGGCTCCTACCGCAACATGAACAAGATGGCGGAGAAGGTTTCCTCGGTGATGACCGAGGCCGAACTGATGCAGCTGATTGCGGACCATTACCGCGGCGAAGCGCAACTGCTGACCGCGGGCGCCGAGGAGAACCTGCTGAAACTGGCGGAACTGCGCGGCAACATGACGCCGGAACAGGAACAGCGCTGGACCGAGATCAAGGCGGAATTCCGCCGGCGCATGGCTGCCGGTGGCGACGATGAGGATGTCGGCGCGCGGGTGGTGCGGCAATTGATTGGCGTGGTGGAAGGCATTCAGGCGCTGCAGTCCGGACTGAACAGTCTCGCCGCACAAGCGGAGCAGTCCCGCGTTGCGCCGAGATCCGAGCCTGTGCCACAAGTACCACCGCAGGAGCTGCTGGCGCCCCTGCTGGATCGGCTGGGTCAACTGCTCGAGCGGGAGACGCGGGTGGAGGTCATCAACCAGCCGGTTCCGGGCATTGGCAAACTGCTGGAATCCCTGACCCTTACCCTGGAGAACAGCATTTACCCGCTGGTGAGGGCCATGGATGGCAAGCTGGATATAGATCTCCGTACCCATGAAAAAATGGGGCAGGTGTTCGAGCAATTGCGTGCATTGCGGGCCGGCCAGGGCGACCCGGCAGGCTGACAAGGAAAAAGCACCAAGCTGTTTTTTGACTCCCTCTCCCTGGGGAGAGGGTTGGGGTGAGGGGTCTCCCAGGCCGGCTTGTGGCCCAAACTTCATCCCGCGCCTGCCTGACCCTCACCCCCCGCCCCTCGCCCGGGAGCGGGAGAGGGGAGCCACTGCCTGCTTCGATGGGAACCTGTTCCCCGCCCGTGCACAGCATCTCACTTCGACTAAGGTCTAATTTAGTTCCGTTTAGGGCTTCGGTAGAACTAAAGCATGTTCAATCCGATCCTATAGCGAGGCCCTTATGTCAGAGCGCAAACTCTTCCCCGTCTCCGAGGCCGCGAAAGCTCGGACCCACATCGACAACGAACGCTATCTCCAGATGTACCAGCAGTCCCTGCAACAGCCCGAGCAGTTCTGGGCGGAGCAGGGCAAATGCCTGGACTGGTTCAAGCCCTACAGCAAGATCAAGAACACCAGCTTCGAGCCCGGCAATGTGCAGATCCGCTGGTTTGAAGATGGCGAACTCAACGCCTGTTATAACTGCCTCGACCGCCACTTGCCGGAACGGGCCGATCAGGTGGCTTACTTCTGGGAAGGCGACGAGCCTGGTGTCGCCAAGACCCTGACCTACGGCGAACTCCATGAGCAGGTGTGCCGCCTGGCCAACGCCATGAAGCAGTTGGGCGTGGGCAAGGGCGATCGCGTCACCCTATATCTGCCCATGATTCCCGAGGCCGTGGTGTCCCTGCTGGCCTGTGCCCGCATCGGCGCGGTGCACTCGGTGGTGTTTGCCGGCTTCTCGCCCGACGCGCTGGCCAATCGCATTCAGGATTGCGGCTCCAAACTGGTGATCACCGCCGACCAGGCCCTGCGTGGAGGTCGGGCAACGCCTTTGAAAGAAAACACCGACGCCGCGCTGGAACACCTGGGTAAGCAGAACCCGGTGGAGAAGGTGATTGTCGTGCGTCACACCGGCGCGCAAGTAGCCGAAGCGGTCGACCGTGATCTCGGGTACGACGAGCTGCTGGCCCAGCAGAGCACCGACTGCCCGGCGGAGCCCATGAACGCGGAAGACCCGCTGTTCATCCTCTACACCTCCGGCTCCACCGGCAAGCCCAAGGGCGTGCTCCACACCACCGGTGGTTACCTGGTGTGGGCGTCGCTGACCCACCGTGCCGTGTTCGACTACCACGAGGGCGATGTGTATTGGTGCGCCGCCGATATCGGCTGGGTCACCGGCCACACCTACATCGTCTATGGCCCGCTGGCCAACGGTGCCACCAGCGTGCTGTTCGAAGGCGTGCCGACTTATCCCAGCATCAAGCGCCAGGCGCAGATCGTGGAAAAATATGGCGTCAACATCCTCTACACCGCGCCCACAGCCATCCGGGCGCTGATGGCCGAGGGCGACGAGCCGGTTGCGAGTATCGATCTCAGTTCGCTGAAGGTGCTGGGCAGCGTGGGCGAGCCCATCAACCCGGAAGCCTGGCGCTGGTATCACGAGAAGATGGGCCAGGGCCGTTGCCCCATCGTCGACACCTGGTGGCAGACGGAAACCGGCGGTATTCTGATCGCACCGCTGCCCGGCGCCACCGATCTCAAGCCCGGCTCGGCCACGCGGCCCCTGTTTGGGGTACAGCCGGCCCTGGTCGATAACGAGGGCAAGCTGCTGAAAGGCGCCTGTGAAGGCAATCTGGTGATCCTCGACAGCTGGCCCGGCCAGATGCGTACCTTGTATGGGGATCACGAGCGTTTCGAGCAGGCCTATTTCAGCACCTATCCCGGCAAGTATTTCACTGGTGACGGCGCCAAGCGCGACGAGGATGGCTACTACTGGGTAACCGGCCGGGTCGACGACGTGCTCAACATCTCCGGTCACCGCCTGGGCACGGCGGAGATCGAAAGCTGCCTGGTGGCCCATGAATCCGTGGCTGAGGCGGCGGTGGTGGGTTATCCCCATGACATCAAGGGCCAGGGCATCTATGTGTTCGTCTCGCCCCGCAACGGTATTGCGCCCGACGAGAGCCTGACCAAGGCCCTGCGGGATTGGGTGCGCAAGGAGATCTCGCCCATCGCTTGTCCCGACCTGGTGCAATGGACGCCCAGCGGCCTGCCCAAGACCCGATCCGGTAAGATCATGCGCCGCATCCTGCGCAAGATCGCCGCCAACGAGCACGACCAGTTGGGCGATGTCTCCACCTTGGCGGATCCTTCCGTGGTTGATTACCTGGTCCACAACCGGTTAAATCTGCGGTAACCGCGCAAGCCGGACTGGTCGTACAGCAGCAGGGCCGCCTTGGGCGGCCTTGTTCATAATGAGAAAAACGGCTGACCAGTCTGAGCGTGCCCATGCCGAAGTTGATCGTGGCGGATGACCATCCGCTGTTTCGTACCGCATTAACCCATGCCATTCGCGGCATCCTGGCGGACTCCGAGACGCTGGAGGCGGACGCCTTCGACTCCACCTGCGAGGTGCTGGAGCAGAACCCGGACGTGGATCTGCTGCTGCTCGATTTGCACATGCCCGGCAGTTACGGCTTTCTCGGCCTCATCCAGCTACGCAAGCAATACCCCACCTTGCCCATCCTGGTCATTTCCGCCAGCGAGGACATCGACGTGATACGCCGCGTCATGGCCTTCGGCGCCTCCGGTTATGTGTCCAAATCCGCCAAGCCCGCCGATATCGGCGCCGCCCTCAATGCGGTGCTGGCCGGCGATCTCTGGGTGCCGCCCGAGATGCGCCAGTCGGTGCTGGATCAGGGCGAGGACCCGGCCGATCTGGATCTGGCGGACCGGGTCGCGCAACTGACCCAGCAGCAATACAAGGTGCTCTACTACCTCACCGAAGGCTGGCTCAATAAGCAGATCGCCTACGACCTCAACATCTCCGAAGCCACCGTGAAAGCTCACATGACCGCGATTTTCCGCAAGCTCGGCGTGAGCAACCGCACCCAGGTAGTGATCGAAGCCCAGCGTTTGAAGCTGGAGCCGCCGGTGGATCGGGCGCTGGCGCAGCAGGGCGATGAGGTGTCGGAGTGAAGGCGTCATTCTGTCGCCGGTGATCATCGACTGAGAGAGCATTTATGGGGATAAAAGTAATATGGGTCCAGGTCGGGCTCTTGTTGCTCTCGGTACTGCTGCTGTCAACGGGTGATCGCGGGCCATCCGATAAGGGCTCGGCCACCGCCAGTTTGTTGATGGCTGTACTGCTGGCCTATATCGGGCGCCCGCTACAGTCGATCAGGGCCATGCGGGAGAACGTTTTCGCGCAAGGCACCTGCGGTCAAAAGGTTGTTCTGACCTACCTGTTGCCAATCTATATTGCGGCGTTTCTTTGTTTTCATTTTATGTTCTCCAGGCTCTGATTTGGCTAAAAGGCTCCATTGCTAAGCTAAGGAATAGGCATGCACCTTTTTGAAACGGATCGATTATTCGTACGTCCCCTGTCTCATCTTGACCTCCCTTCGTTGACCCAAATCCTCAGTGACCCAGATGTCATGCGCTATTCAGTCGGTGGTGTGTGCGACGAGGCGCGAACCCTGAAGTTCATTGACTGGTGCCAGGCTTGTTATGAGTCTCACGGCGTTGGTCCCTGGGCGTTGGTTGATAAAAACAGTTCCAACCTCATCGGATTCTGTGGTGTCGGGCCGGAAAAGCTTGGGGATGTTGAGGCGTTCAATCTCGGCTATCGCCTTGGGACGCAATACTGGGGCAACGGTTTGGCAACCGAGGCGGCGCGGGCAGCACTAAAGTATGCGTTTGAGCAGACGCAGATCGATTCAGTGGTCGTGATCATTGAGCCCGATCACGGCGCGTCACTGAGGGTCGCGGAGAAAGCTGGATTCCATCAGTTCGAGACGCGCGATTTTCATGGACGTCCGGTTCGTCTGTATCGGTTAACGCGTGCCGATTGGGACGGTCTGTATCGACGAGAGTAACTCCTGCACGTTGACTTGGGTATCGGTCTGCAACCGGCATAATTGGTTGACGAAGGCTTCAGGATGAATGGCTATACCTTTCACTAAATCTCGATGTTTCCATCGGTGCTTTGACGATAAATGGTGTAAGGCAACGCAATGGTGTCCAGGACGCCGGACGCCACAAAGTCAAAAAATAGCTCTGGAATAGCGTCGCTAGGCTGCCAGGTGTGAACGGGAGCAGGGGCTCCATGCAGCGTGCAAAAATCGTAGGCGACACCGCTGTAAACCCGCGGAATAGACTCGCAATAGGTGCCGATTTCCTTGAGGTTGCGACTCGCGACCGCATCTCCGCGAACAACCGTGTTCACAGTACCGCAGCCGGCTAATAACAGGGAAAGAGCGCCGATGAGGGCTGATCGAGTCTTCATACTTCATTCCTTTGATGGGGCTCGCGTCGTTATACACGAGCGACGTTAACGCGACGGCACAGGCGCAAGATTAGCCACGAGGTTAGTTGTTTTCCAGCATATAAGGGCGAAGTTGCGGCTCTTCTCTCATCACATAAAGGACTAGTACAGGGTTTCCGTCTTGGCGGTAATGATACTTGGGCCCGTCACGAAGACGTACCCGAGCGCCCCGCGCGCTTCAAATGATTCAAACTCGCCCGCAGTGCCGCCGGCTTGATCGGTTTAGGCAGAAACAGCAGCCCCTGCTGTTTGGCCCGCGCGGCGAGATCCGCTTCCGGTGAGGCGGACACCAGGATCCCTGGCACCTCACCCCAGTCCCGTTTCAGGCTCTGGTACAGGTCCAGCCCGTTCAGCTCGCGCCCCAGTTGATAATCGATCAGCAGCACGTCCGGTGCCGGATGGGAGTGGGCGTATTGCAGCACGGTGGCCATGTCATAGAAGCATTCCACCGCCTCGATCTGCCACTGGTTGAGCAGGATTTTGAGGGCGGCCAGGTTGGCGGCATCGTCGTCGATACAGACGACGGACAAGCCCGGTAACGCCTGGGGCCGGGGTTGAATCGCTGCAGCGGTGCTTGTGGACACCGACGTCATCGGCGGGGCCAGGGGCAGGCGGATGCTGAAGACGCTGCCTTTGCCGGGCCAGGAGCGTACGTCCAGTTCATGGCCTAAAAGCTTCGCCATACGATGCACCACGCCCAGCCCCAGCCCCACACCCTGCTGGCCCTTGGCGGTGGCGTCGATGCGATAGAAATCCTCGAAGA
>JAEZAA010000310.1 GCA_023430625.1 Pseudomonadota bacterium | reverse complement strand
CTTTACATCCGCAGTCATCAAATACCGTCGCTTGCAGTCGTCTATATGCTAATTCTTGTTCAGCCTGTTATTCAGTCGATCAGGGCCAGAGCTCAACCCCAGCCTGGCGCAGCAGGTCCGCAGTTTCAAACAGCGGAAGTCCCATGACGGCGGAGTAACTGCCTTCAATCCGCTCCACGAACACTGCGCCCTTGCCGTGGATTCCGTAGCCCCCGGCCTTGTCGCAGGGCTCGCCCGTCCGCCAGTACGCCGCCAGTTCCCGCGGCTCGATGGTGCGAAAGCTCACCTCCGTCACCACGGCAGTGACCAGCTCAGAGCCTGATTCACGCACCAGCGCGACGCCAGTCCACACCTGATGACGACGCCCGGACAAGCTGGACAACATGACATTAAAATCGGCTTCATCACGCGGTTTGCCCAGGATCACGCCATCGAGCACCACTGAGGTGTCGGACCCGAGTACCAGACTGGTTTCGTTTCCCGGATTCTGCCGTACTGCGCGCGCCTTGGCCAGCGCTAACCGCCGTACGTAAGCGTCCGGCGCCTCACCAGGCTCCACTCGTTCATCGAGATCCACGGAACTGATCAGAAAATCGACTCCGATCTGGCGCAGCAACTCGGCACGGCGCGGCGATGCCGATGCCAGGATCAGACGCGGCCTTGTGGTCATCGTCATGGCTCCCTCCTACGACTGATAAGGTGAACAGGGCGTGCGCCCGAATGCGGGCTGCCCTGCGGAAATAGGGTCTAGCGAAAGACCTGTCGTGGTGACGTCGCGTCAGTAGCGGTCCAGACGACGCATCACCACATAGAACAGTGGCCACACGAGGGCCGACGAGATCGCTGGCAGCAAGAAGCTCATGTCGCCCGGACGCACGCCGGTAAAGCTCTTGATCCAATGGCACAGCATCAAGCTGATGCCAACAATGAGAAAGACAATGAATGACTGCTGCGGGAGCGGAAACATCTTGATGCGCTGATGCATGCTCAGGAGGAGATACGCCACCACCGCCAGCGCGAGGGCGTTCATGCCCATGAGCGTGCCCTCCAGGATATCCAGCAGAAAGCCGACGCACCACGCGAACACCAGGCCGATCCGGTCCGGTGCCGCCAGCACCCAGTAAAAGACCACCAGCGCCGCCCACTCCGGGCGCCAATGCAGCAGAAATTCGGGCACCCCTACGATACTCAGTAAAAAGGCAACCAGGACACTAATGAGAAGCAGCAGGATGTTCATACAGCACCATCGGCTCAGGACGCAGGCGATTGCGGCGCCGGGGATTGATCGGGTGTCGCCTGTGCCTCAGGCTTCGTCTCGCGTGCCTCTGGCCTGAGCTCGCGCTTAAAAACCAGCAGTACATGACGGCTGCGATTGAGTTCAGCCGCTGGCTTGACCCGCACTCTGACGAAGGGTTGGCCAGGCTCCTGAGTCAAGGACACCACGGTGCCGACCGGATAGCCCACCGGAAAGCGGCCACCCAGGCCGGAGCTGACCAGCAGGTCGCCCACCTGAATATCCGTGGTTTCGGACACATCCACCAGCTCCAGCAGATCAAGCGAACCGCCACCAAAGGCAATGGCGCGAACCCCATTGCGGTTGACCTGAACCGGCACGGCGTGGCTGCTGTCGGAAATCATCAGCACGCGGCTCGTGTATTTGCTGGTTTCAATGATCTGTCCAACCAGCCCTTTGGAGTCCAAGACCGGCTGGCCAACGAAGGCCCCCGAGGCATCGCCCTTGTTGATCACGACCTCATGCACATAGGGATCCGGGTCAACGCCAATGATTTCCGCGACGACGACGGATTCGTCCACCACGCCGGAGGCATTCAGCAGATCTCGCAGGCGGCTGACCTCGGCACTGAGCGATGCCAGTTTCAGGGTTTGCGCCTCCAGAATCAGGACCCGCGCCTTCAGGGCTTCGTTCTCCTCCCGCAACGTCTGGCGTGTCGCAAAGGCACTGCCGGCCCAATGGACCACTGCGTAAGGCAGATCGACCGAGCGCTGAACCGGCGTCATCACCGTATTCAGTGCCCGTCGCACGGGGTCGAGGTAGGGGAGCCGATAATCGACCACGATCAGGGCCAGCGAGATGACCGCGATTATCAGCATCTGGAACCCTAAATAAGGGCCCTGCACGAAAATGTTCTTAATGGCCTACCCTCCCTGAGATCAGGGTCCAACAGGGGCGTGAACGCAAAAAAGGGTCCGAGGCAAAGTTCCCTGTACGAGACCTCTGCGGGACCCTCATATTCAATACCGACTGAATGAGACGCCGGAAATGCTTATTCGACCGGGAACAGGCCGCTGCCACCCTGGTCGATCAGTTCCAGGGCTCGACCGCCGCCGCGCGCCACGCAGGTCAAGGGATCGTCCGCCACGATGACCGGCAGGCCGGTTTCTTCACTGATCAGGCGATCGATACCGCGCAACAGGGCGCCACCACCGGTCAGGACGATACCGCGCTCGGCGATGTCAGACGCCAGCTCGGGCGGGGATTGTTCCAATGCGCTCTTCACCGCTTGCACGATGGCCGCCAGGGATTCCTGCAATGCCTCCAGGATTTCCTCGCTGTTGAGGGTAAAGGCACGGGGTACGCCTTCCGCCAGGTTACGTCCGCGCACATCGATTTCGCGCAGCTCCAGGCCTTCGAAGGCACAACCAATTTCTTGCTTGATCCGCTCCGCCGTCGCGTCGCCGATCAGGCTGCCATAGTTGCGACGAACATAAGTCACGATGGCTTCGTCGAACTTGTCGCCGCCGATCCGAACGGACTCGGCATAGACGATCCCGTTCAGGGAGATGATGGCGATCTCGGTGGTACCACCGCCGATGTCCACCACCATGGAGCCACTGGCTTCTTCCACCGGCAGGCCCGCGCCAATGGCAGACGCCATCGGCTCTTCGATCAGGAATACTTCGCGGGCACCTGCGCCCAGCGCCGATTCGCGAATCGCCTTGCGCTCGACCTGGGTCGACTTGCTCGGCACGCACACCAGTACCCGAGGGCTCGGCGTGATAAAGCTGTTTTCATGCACCTTGTGAATAAAGTGCTGGAGCATTTTTTCGGTCACGACGAAATCGGCGATCACGCCGTCTTTCATGGGCCGGATTGCCGTGATGTTACCGGGTGTCCGACCCAGCATGCGCTTGGCCTCGGCACCGACTGCCGCCACGCTCTTCTGGGAAGCGTGGTTACGAATAGCGACCACTGACGGCTCATTCAGCACAATGCCACGGTCACGAACATAGATAAGGGTATTAGCGGTGCCCAGGTCGATGGAGAGGTCACTGGAAAACAGACCACGGATCTTTTTAAACATTTAATGGTTCAACCCAATCAAAACTGTGGAATTCGGCGCAGCCCGGCGGCGCGAGGAGGCTTGTGCGGCGGCGACAACCGAATTGCGAAAGGACCATTTTGGCTGCGGCAACTTTAGCAATGCCCCCTGAATAGAGCAAGGAACAATTGGGTACGCAATACCCGATTCCACGCTGCTTACAAGGCTGCTGTCGGCTGCAAACGACCCGCCGACCCCTTGAACCCGGAACCATACGCAATAAGTCGGGACACAGGTTACGCCCGCGACAGACGAATAGCGGCATGACAACCTGGCGCCAGCTGGAGACGGCGCGCCATGCTACACAATTCCGGCAGGCCATAGTATAGTCGATTTTTTTCCACTTCCGCCGGGTTTCCGCAAGGTTCGAGCGCTTTCTAAGCCTTTGTCCCAAAGGATTGTTCTACTGCAAAGTGTGCAACTGCCCATACAGGCCCGCGCGTTAAATTTTAGCCATCTAAGTCACGGAGAACGCCAAGTGTCTATCGAGCGTGGCGACGTCGAGAAAATTGCCTATCTGGCACGCATTCAGGTCACCGAGAGCGAGCTGGACAAAGTGACCGCGGACCTGAGCCGGATCCTCAATCTGGTTGACCAGATGGGTGCAGTCTCCACCGAAGGTGTCGAGCCGCTGTCAAACCCTCTGGACATGGTCCAGCGCCTGCGTGCGGATGAAGTCACCGAGCCGAACCAGCGGGACCGGTTCCAGGCCATCGCGCCGGCCACCGAAGCCGGTCTGTACCTGGTACCCAAGGTCATCGAGTAACCCTGGCAAGTGGCGGATCGAACGAACCGCACCAGCCAGAGAGTATCGCCTCTATTAATTCACCGGACCAAGCACCGGCCAACCCAACGAACATCGGACGACTATGCACACCAAAACGGCTGCCGAAATCTCCCAGGACCTCCAAGCCGGGACCTATTCCAGCGTCGAGGTCACCCGCGCCTTCCTGCAACGCATTAAGCAGATCGACACCTCCCTGAACAGTTTCATCACGGTGTCGGAAGAACAGGCTCTGGCCCAGGCCCATGCGGCGGACGAACGCCGCGCCGCGGGTCAGGCCGGACCGCTGACCGGCGTGCCCTTTGCCCACAAGGACATCTTCTGCACCCAGGGCGTCAAAACCACCTGCGCCTCGCGCATGCTGGAAAATTTTATCCCGCCTTATGACAGCACGGTCGCCCGCAAACTGAGCGACGCCGGCGCTGTCTGCCTGGGCAAAACCAACATGGACGAGTTCGCCATGGGCTCCTCCAACGAGAGCAGCTATTTTGGCGCGGTGAAGAATCCCTGGAACCTGGACCATGTACCCGGTGGTTCATCCGGTGGCTCCGCGGCCGCCGTCGCCGCACGCCTGGCTCCCTTTGCCACCGGCAGTGACACCGGCGGCTCCATCCGTCAGCCCGCGGGCTACTGTGGCCTGACCGGATTGAAGCCCACCTACGGCCGGGTGTCCCGCCTGGGCATGATCGCCTTTGCCTCCAGCCTCGACCAGGGCGGCCCCATGGCCCGCACCGCCGAGGATGCCGCATTGATGTTGCAGGCCATGGCCGGCTTCGATCCCCAGGACTCCACCAGCGATGCCCGTGAAGTGCCGGATTACCGGGCCAGCCTGAACCAATCGTTGCAAGGCCTGCGCATCGGCCTGCCGAAGGAGTTCTTCGGTCCACAGTTGGAAGGCCCCATGGGTGACCTGATCATGGCCGGCATTCGCGAACTGGAGGCATTGGGTGTGGAGGTCAAGGAAATCAGCCTGCCGAACACCGCCCTCGCAGTACCGGCTTATTACGTCATTGCACCTGCGGAAGCCTCCACCAACCTGTCCCGCTTCGACGGCGTGCGCTATGGCTATCGCTGCGAGAATCCGCAGAACCTCGACGACCTGTACCTGCGCTCCCGCGCCGAAGGTTTCGGCGACGAGGTCAAACGCCGGATTCTGGTGGGCACCTATGCCCTGTCCGCCGGTTACTATGATGCCTATTACCGCAAGGCCCAGCAGATTCGCCGCCTGATTCGCGGCGACTTCGCCCGCGCCTTTGAGTCCGTGGACGTGATCGCCGGCCCCACCACCCCCAGCGCGGCCTTTGGCCTGAACGCCAAGCGGACCGATCCGGTCGCCATGTACCTGGAAGACCTCTACACCATTCCGGTCAACCTGGCGGGCCTGCCCGCCCTGTCCATGCCGGCGGGTCTGGTGAATGGACTTCCGGCGGGGCTCCAGCTCATCGGTAATTACTTTGAAGAAGCGCGCCTGTTGAACACTGCTCATCAGTACCAGAGTCGCACCGAGTGGCACCAGCTTGCCCCCGGCGGCGTGTCCGTCTGATCCATCACTGATGCACGCTGACTTAACCGATTGATGAGGTGAACGACAAAATGGAATGGGAAACGGTCATCGGCCTGGAAATCCACGCCCAGCTTGCCACCAGATCCAAGATTTTTTCCGGCGCCAGCACCAACTTTGGCGCCGAACCCAACACCCAGGCCTGCGCGGTCGATCTGGCCATGCCCGGTATGCTACCGGTGCTGAACCAGGAAGCGGTGCGCATGGCGGTCATGTTCGGCCTGGCCATCGATGCCGAGATCGGCAAGCGCTCGGTGTTCGACCGTAAGAACTACTTCTACCCGGACCTACCCAAGGGCTACCAGACCAGCCAGTTTGAGTCGCCCATCGTGGGCAAAGGTCAGGTCACGATCCAGCTGGAAGAGGGTGTTGAGAAAACCATCGGCGTGACCCGCGCCCATCTGGAAGAAGACGCGGGCAAGTCACTGCACGAAGACTTCCACGGCATGACCGGCATCGACCTCAACCGTGCCGGTACCCCGCTGCTGGAAATCGTCTCCGAGCCGGACATCCGAAGTGCCAAGGAAGCCGTGGCCTACCTGCGGAAGATTCACGCCATCGTCACCTACCTGGGGATCTGCGACGGCAACATGGCCGAAGGCTCCATGCGCTGCGACTGTAACGTCTCGATCCGCCCGAAAGGCCAAAGCGAGTTCGGCACCCGCACCGAGATCAAGAACGTCAACTCATTCCGCTTCGTGGAGCGCGCCATTAACTGCGAAATCCAGCGTCAGATCGACATCATCGAGGACGGTGGCCGCGTAGTACAGGAAACCCGCCTGTACGATCCCGACAAGAACGAAACCCGCTCCATGCGCAGCAAGGAGTTCGCCAACGATTACCGCTACTTCCCGGACCCGGACCTGCTGCCGGTGGTGATCGAGGATGATTTCATCAATCAAGTGCGCGATTCCCTGCCCGAACTGCCGGAGCAAAAACGCCAGCGTTTTTCCGACCAATATGGCCTGAGCAGCTACGATGCCGGTGTCCTGTCGTCTTCCCGTGCCATGGCCGATTACTTCGAGCAGACCGCCCAAGTGGCGGGTGATGCCAAACTGGCGGCCAACTGGGTGATGGTGGAACTGTCCAAGTACCTCAACCAGAACAACCTGGAGATCGAGCAAAGCCCAATTGCGGCTGAGCAGTTGGGGCAGCTGATCCAGCGTATTCGCGACAACACCATCTCCGGCAAGATCGCCAAGCAGGTGTTCGATGCCATGTGGAACGGCGAAGGCACGGCTGACGCCATCATCGAGAACAAGGGCCTGAAGCAGGTCACCGACACCGGTGCCATCGAAGCCGTCATCGACGACATCATCGCCAAGAATGCGGGCCAGGTGGAGCAATACCGCGCCGCCGACGAAGACAAGCGCAAGAAGCTGATCGGCTTCTTCGTCGGGCAGGCCATGAAAGCCTCCCAGGGCAAGGCCAATCCGCAGCAGGTAAATGATGTGCTGAAGCGCAAACTCGAAGGCTAAGGACAAACGTGAAGGCTAGGGATAGCCTCGCGTGATCCTGTCGATACAGCGGCCAATCCAGTCTATGCCCCTCCCCCAGGGGCCGTTATAATAGCGCCCGGCTCAGGAGCAGAGCCGGTTATTCATTGATCACAAGGACGTAATCATGTCGACGCCAGCCAACCGCGCCCAGTTCCGGTTGCGTGTAGCCGATTGGCCCACCGAACTACGGGTTCTGGCATTCCGCGCCCACGAAGCCCTGTCCGAGCTTTACCAGATTGAGCTTGAGGTCGTCGCCTCCGTTCCCGATCTGGATCTCGATGACCTCATCAACCGTGATAGTCTTCTGATCATCGATGGAGCGCCCCATCGGCTGCTGCACGGCACGATCCGGCGCGCCCGACAAGGCGCTACCTCCAAGCGCTTCACCTATTACCATCTCACCCTTGCCCCACGCCTGGCTTGGCTCGACCTACGTCACAACGTACGCATTTTTCAGCAACAGTCCGTGCCGGACATTGTCCGCCAGTTGCTGAACGAGGCCGGGATCAAGGCGCCCTTTCACCGCTTCGAGCTGAGCCGGGACTACCCACCGCGCACTTACTGCGTCCAGTACAACGAGTCCGAACTTCAGTTCATCGAGCGACTGCTGACAGAAGAAGGCATCCACTACCATTTCGAGCACTTCGAGGACCGCCACGTCCTGGTGCTGGCCGATCATGGCCAGGCCTTTCGTGCGCTCAAGCCGGACGCGATTGCCCTGCGCGGGGATGCCGCCATGGTGGGCGAGCCTTGCATCCAGAGCTTTGTCACGCGCCGTAGCGCCGTCACCGACGCCGTGGCCCTCACTGACTACGATTTCCACAAGCCCAATCGCAGCCTGTTCGTTCAAGCCAGCGGCCCCGATGCGCGCCTGCCGAGCTATCGCTGGCCCGGCCGCTACCATGAGCCGACGGTGGGCGACACCCGCAGTTCGGATCAACTGCATGCCTACCAGCTTCCTCGTCAGCCGGCGACGGGCAAGAGCAATGTTCCGACCATCATGCCAGGTGGCGTCTTTCAGTTAACCCAGCACCCGCGCGCCGATCTGAACCGGGATTATTTCGTCACCTGGGCAACCCACCAGGGACGCCAGCCCCAGGTACTGGAAGAGTTCGCCGGCACGGAAGGCAGCTCCTACCACAATGAGTTCGGCGTATTGCCTGGCGATCAGGTATACCGGCCGATTCAACGCCATGCACGGCCGATGGCTCAACCTCAAACCGCCGTGGTGATCGGCCCGCCCGGCGAACCGATCTACACCAATGAGCACGGCCAGGTTCAGGTCCGCTTCCATTGGGACCGCGACGCCAAACATGCCTGCTGGATCCGCGTGTCTCAGGCCTGGGCCGGCGCCTTCTGGGGTAGCCTCGCCCTGCCTCGAGTTGGCCAGGAAGTGATGGTGGACTTTTTAAACGGCGACCCGGACCACCCCCTGATCACCGGCACCCTCTACCATGGCACCAATAAGCCACCCTACCCACTGCCCGACCACAAGAGCCGAACTCTGCTGCGCTCCCAAAGCCTGGCCGGTGGCGACGGCCATGAACTGATGCTGGAGGACCTGGCCGGGCAAGAAAAGATCGCCGTGCACAGCGCCCGCGATCTGGAAATCCACGTGACCCAGGATAGCAAGACCAGCATCGGCAACCAGAACCATACCCATATCGGCGGCGACCGCATCACGACACTGCAAGGCACCCTGCACGAAACCGTTCAGGGCGAGCGACGGGTGAAGATTAGCAGCCAAGATTCGCTGGATGTCGGCCAGGCCCTGCATCTCAAGACCAGCACCGCCATCCACTTGCAGAGCGGACAAGGTATTCACCTCAAGGCCGGCATGAAGGCGGCACTGGCCGCTGGTATGGAAGTGGTGCTGAAGGTGGGGGGCAGCAGTCTCGTGCTGAATCCTGCCGGGGTGACTGTGAATGCGCCGGTGATTAATTTGACGGGTGGGGCCAGTGCGGGGGCTGCGGGGGCGGCGAGCCCGAAGGCGCCGGAGGTGGCTGCCAAATTAGGTGAAGCCAAAGCTGGTCAGGAAGCATTGCCACCGGCTCAGACCAGCCAGTCAATCCCGAAGATCGAGTTTATCGGCCATCAGCTAAAGCAGGCGAGCCTGTCTAGTCAGGCCCTGGTAGAGCTATGTCAGATGCCGCCGGGCGGGACGCCGAAAGACTGTCCTCTACCGAATTGCGCATGCCGCTAGCCAGTTGCACGAGTTTTAAATGATGTTGCAGTCACCGCCAACGTTGAAATCGCTATTGTTGCCAGAGTTGTCAACGTACCTGCTCCTGGACTTCACACCCAAGCTGAGTGAGCAGCTCTACCAATGCTCGCCCAGCCCTGTGTTCGTACCTCTGTTTCAGGATACGCAACTACATGAGCTTTCGGCACAGAGCCCTGTGCTGATCCCGATCTCCCAGGAACAGGAGTTGTACCAGTCCTTCACGCAAACGCCTGATAGGTGGCCTGGGCTACTTCTACAAACTAGCGCTTCGCAGCCAGAGCTTCTAGCATCTTTACGCCGGGCATTACTGGTTCGTTTCGACGGAATTCGCCGTGCGGTACTGCGGTATTACGACCCTAGGGTCGCGAGCTATTTCTTCCCGGCATGCACTGCGGAGGATCTGCGTAACTGGTTCAATCCTGTACAGGGAATTGCCTGGCATGGCGCCACCTGGGCCGAGGAATCGATCCAGGGTAAGTACTGGCAAGCAGTCCACAATCCCCCGCAGGTTTCCATGCGCAGACAGACGGGAGAGCCCTGCTTAACTGAACACCAAGAGCAAACTCTGTCCCGGATGGACTGTGAGCGGTTCGTTTGGGGATGGTGTCAAAAGGCTGGCCAAACCGCCTTTGCCGCTGCCTCGCATTATCTCGAGGAAGGGCTATCGCTAGGACTGGAAGACTCGGAGATTCTGTCCGAGTTCCTGACACTCCGGGCAGCCCACCCTCTTGCAGAACTGCCCTCCCCCACCATGGTAAGCGGCGATGAACTCAACCGCATGAAGCTAATCCGGAGCCACATGGAACGTGCGCCCCTGTCGAACATGGAGAAACTCGCGTGAGTAAAGTCGGAGCTATTTCTCAAGGCCCTGCCTGCGAAGAAGACCATCTGATTGTTGAAGTGATTGGCAAGGATCACCCCGACGGTCAGCGGGTGGTGATTTTTGACTCTGCTGATGCTCAGGAACAGACGTCACTAACGGGACAGCTGAAGAAAGAAGCGATTGAAGAACCGGGCTTCGCCAGTACACTGCATATGTGGCCCTGGAAGGGCCAGCCTGAGCGGAATTTGTGGCTGGAAATTGAGGCAGAAAAGGGAGCTCCCATCCGGGTCCCATTGATGCAAGGGGCCAGGCGGACAATCCGGCGCAACTATCTTCGCCAGATGAATGTGATCGTGCCCGTTGTGCCGATGTCCGTCATGCTAGGCGTCGATACCTTCGGCTTGTACCCGGAGCACCCGGTTTTAGCGCGCCCGGGCTATCTCTATGTCTTTCTGCAAGGCAAGCTTTGGCGGGAATTGAAGATCAGCCTGGATGAGGGTAAAACCACTTATCACGATGTACGTCTGGACGATTATCGCAACGATGACGGAACCTTTCGCGAAGGTCCTCGCTCCGCGGATGGAAAAGGCCTGACGGAAATCTGGCTACCCGCCCAATTCAATGACCGGAAAGTAACGGATATCGAGTGGGCGTTTGCCGAATTCCCACTCCCTGCTCCTCGCATCAATTTTCTGGAGCAGAATAAGAACAAGCGAACGCTCCGGTGCCAGAAACTGGACATGACGGTGAAGGACCGGGCCTTTGGCAATGGCCACCGACCGTCCAAACTGTCTAGCTGCAATCCGTTCCCTCTCCGCAAGGTTGCGGAACAACGGTTGCGCGACCCGGTTCTGGAGCTACAACTCGATCACCCCATCGAGCACCTCTACGATCTGACCGGGCAATATCCGGCAAAGAGCCTCAACAGTGCCAAGGAGGTTCATACACTTCACGAACAAGGCAAGCCCGGGCTTTTGTCTTGGCAGCAGTACCCGTTCACCAGCACCTCTCTGGCCGTTCGCGCTGTGCGCCCGGAAATCAGCGCGTGGAGTTCGTTGTTAGAAGAAACGGTGCAGCGCTTACGCTCTGAGAAGACAGCGCAAAGTAGCACCAGCATTACAGCGAATACGGGCGAAAGCCGCGCTTCACCATTAACCGCCGACTGGGACGCTCAGCCCGCGGAAACCGATGCATTGAACGACGCACGGCAGCGGAAGATCTGTGGCCTTCTGGTGGAAGATAGCATTTTTCGCCTACGCCACCTCGCTATTCGATGCGACGCCGCTCAGCGGTTGATCGATCTCAGCATGGAGCGGGCTCAACTCCAGAAACATCACCACAGCGCATTACTGCTGTCCCAGATCGTTTTGCCCGCAAAGCACCACCTCAAGCGAAATCCCTTAGCCGAAGCAACCCGTTACTTTTCCCAGCAGGGCAAACTCGACCTCGCACGGGCGGTTGCGGAAAACGAACGAAAAATGGCTCGTGCATCCCTGGGCGCCGCACAGAAGAATCTGATCGCATGCCTTCGGGAAGCCCATCATCAGGAAGCATTTGGCGACATGTTCTGCCTGGACGGCGCCGATTATCTTGGAGCCTTCAGCCTGGCAAAAACCATCTTCAGCGCCATCGCCTATGGCGCAGCAGAACTGGATACGTTTGATGTCCATGTCTGGCAAAGCAAGGACAATCCCGGCAAGCAACTGATTCGCGATATCTACCGAAACCCGCAACACCCCCTAACCAACATGCTGTGGCCGCCCGAGGTGCCGCTTGCTGCTCTGGAGAGACCCTACGTCAGGCCGACTACCCCAGAAGCAAACAATGGCGATGGGGCATTCCGGCCACAGGAACTGGAGCAATGCGGAAAACTCGAGACTTTTAACGTCGAGGGGTGCTCAACGCTCGACTCACTGTTAGTCGCCCATGCCGCGAATGATGGCGCATTTCGAACGCTTTTGGATGCAGACCAGGAACAACTAGAGCATATCGCCAACACAGAGCAGTCCCTGAATGCGGTGCTGTCATTCAAGAGCATTGGCAATGCGGCCACCGGTGTTTTAGGTGCGCTGAATGACATCATTAAAGCCGCGGAAGATGCCGTGGAGGCAGCAGAGATTGGCGTTACCCGGGAGGAAGCCGCCGTTCAGGCCAAAGAAGCAGAATTGAAGCGTCATCAGGATCAGCTTGCAGCCCAGGAAGCAGATGTCACCAGGTACGAAACCGATCTGGTTACAGCCCAGACCCTGGTTGACGAACAGCAAAGTAAAGTTGACTTACTGCGTAACCATATCGAAAGAAGACGCAGGGTATTAGCAACACGCGAAGCGTTGAATACCCATGCCCAGGCTCAGCTTGAGGCGGATGAAAGACAGCTCAGAAGCGAGGAACGAACCCTACGGAGCGAACGGACCAGGCTGGAGATTGCAGAGAGAAGACTTACCCAAAGCCAGCAGATATTGGAGGCCGCGCGGGAAAGGAGAGCAGCCCTGGAGGCCGAAATTCGTGAAGCGACATCAGCCTATGAGACAGCCCGCAGCCGCCTGTTCAACCACGCCAGGATTCGAACCGTTTCTGTAACGTCCCATGGGCGAAGTTTCCAGGCCCTGCGTGCCATTGATCCCACTATGTGGGGACACTCATTCTTTATACGTCGATACAAGTTTGACCCGGAACGACACTTTGCACTGGGCATTTCTGATGTATTGGATGGAAGCGCGGTTAGAAGGTATTTCGGCGAGTACACAGAAAGAGGCCCTGATGAAGAAAGGGTTCTCGGATCCACTAACAGAAGTAGAGTCAACGCGGAACAGGCAACGACAGGTGCGGTGGACCGCTATTTGACCGTTCTCCCTGTTAATACGGAAACCGAATCCCTGGTCAGGAATGCCAACAACGCTTTTCGCGCGTTGCAGAGAGTGGCAAACCAGTCCAATGAAGCGAATCAGCCGCTTAATACCAGCAATACCACGGGGGCTGTCGCGGCAGCTGACCGGGCCATCAACGAAGCAGAAGATGGCTTACGAGCAGCAGAGACCGGTGTACAAAGGGTTCGAACCGAGCTCGAACTGGCAGAGATAAGGCGCAATGCGGCGCAGAGGGCCGTAAATGAGATGGCGGCTGCCCAGGCGGTGCTGAATGAGAGAGTAGAAAGATCTCGTGAGCTTGCGAATCAGGCTCCCATTAAGCATGCCAGGACGGAGCAAATACTAACAGAGGCGGAGTTGAGGCTCGCCGAACTGAATACCAAGCTCAACGCAGCCCAGCAAAGTGTCATCGCCGCCGAATCGGACGTTCAGCGTGCACGGAGTGGACTTGATAAAGCCCAGAATGAGCTGGAGCGCGCGAGGACAAAACTTGATCAAGCGAAATCAACACTTTCGGACGCTCGCGGCAGTCGCGCGCACCAATTCTTGAACACACCGGCTCTGCCGATTGCTGTATTAGGCTTGGAGATTTGGAATGTGCAGTCCGAATTAAGTGTTGGGGCTGAAACCTCCAGAAAGCGTAGTACAGCTCGTGCCATTTTAGGTATTACTAGCGCGTACTACGACTTAACTCTGGCGTCTGTTTCACTCGCTGAAAAGCTCGCCCACAAGCGCGCGTTAGGCAAGAAAATTACACGTCTGATGAAAACTAAGCCATTGGCTGCATCCAAAATCCTTACCAAAGTATTTCCTAGAATTGCAACAAGCCTAGTGGTTTCGGGCATCTTAGGTGGCATCTCTGGGTTTTGGTTCGCAGGTCTAAGTTTTTCCGATACGCTATTTGCCTTTGCAACAGGAAACGATGCCGCATGGGGCTACCTCCTGATGACAGCAGGCGGTGTTGGCATGGGAGTCGGTGCCTTACTCGGCACCGGCGTTGTGTTCATGGGCCTCAATCCCATAGGCTGGATCATTCTAGGCCTAACGCTAACACTGGCTGGCGTCGGTGCTGTTTGGTGGCTGAACCAGACGCCATTGGACGAATGGATCGCCCAAGGGCCTTTTGGTAATCACCAAGTGGATGAGTCCCGCTTCCTTCGAGATGATGAGATCAAGTCCCTCCATCGTTTGCTGAATACGCTCCTGGGGTTCCGCATCCAGATGTCGGCAAACCCGGCTTTCGGACAACTTAGCAGCCTGGGCCATTTAAGCGACGAACAACTTGCGGAACAGGGATACGAGCCCCCCCGTCGCAAGGAATATCAGGCCATGAACGACGCCAATACCCTGATCAGAATTGAGAGTAATCTTTCGAGCCTATTTGCTGGCTTCCAATCGCTCAACTATCAGACCAAGGTACAGCTTAAGGAAACGATTTCTCCTTACAACAACCCGGAGAAAAAGATTAAAACCTCGCTTACTCAAAAGTCGGCCCACTGTGAGCGCCTACACAACAACTGTCACGAAGTGTATGTGACGACACCCAACAATGGATTAAAGGTGGCGAATAACCTTTACGCGCCTTCTGGACTGGAATTGGGAACCTATAGTTGGGCCGTGAGAACGCAACTTACCGTCAATGTCATGGGGACCACACTTCATTTCCCTGCCCCCTCCCCTGGCGATCCATTGGATTATCAACACGCGGAGCACGGTACGCCGGACTTTAAGGAAACGTCACAGCTATACTGGGCGGACGAAATCACTTCCCCGAGTAACGAAGAAGAGTTCCGCCTGAGGGACCAAAGGATTGTCTATGCCTGATACGTACTACGGCCCCAACGCTTATAACTCCAACCGAATACCGAGTCTGCCGCAGCCACAGGGCCCTGCGCCGGCACTGCCCCCAATGACACGTCGGCTATCTACGCTGCTCCCGTGGGGTAACACACAAGAGGTCACTCCCTGGACCTTTATGGACGACTGCTCACCCGAATTTGTTCGCACCCGAGCAGAATTCAGAAAGACCCATGGCAACATGGATGAATATCATTTCCGCTTCGATCATGAATGCTACCGCCATGCCAGGTTTTCCTTTCGCACTCTGTTCTGGGGGTACATGGCAGGAATTGGAAGACTACTGTTCCTTATTGCAATCCCCTTAACTATCGCAGCATTTCTGACAAGTTTGGCTTGGTCACCTAAGAGCATGTCATGGCAAATCATCACAGCAGATTTCTTTTGGTCATTTGCATCCTATTTCCTTGGTATCCCACTTGCCTGCTGGCTTCTAGGCGCCACCGTTATTCACTTCTTTTCTCACTGGGTAGACCGCCCAGGTAAAGGACCTCTGTGGGAGATGAACCGCCGCACCGGCATGGTCACGCTCTTCGTCTACGACAAACGTGGCACCTACGGACGGACCGGCAAACCAGAGGAGATCTCCGCACCGTTCTACGAATTCGACGCCTACTGGGTCACCGGTGGTGACCGCCAGGGTCCCTTGCACTATCTCTATTTCGTACACCGCTACCGCAACATCAATGTCCCCATTGGTGATCTGATCAGCGGCCGGCGCAACGCAGTGGACTGTTATGCCTTCTGGGATATGTGGCAGAACTACATGGACACCAGCCGCCCGCTCCCGGATATCCCACTCTGGGAAGAGTACCGGGACCAGGACCCGGTTACAGCCGAACATGATCGCCGCACCGGACGCCCCCCGCGCTACTGGCGGGACATGGACGACAAGACGTGGGAACAAACACTCATGGACATGAACAAGAAGGTACACGCCATAGACACTCTGTACCGACCGGACTTGATGAGGCCTCGACTGGAACTGACCGACGCGGTATTACAGGCGTAGCAAAAGGTAAGACCTGACTCCAATCATCCCAGGGTGGACAAAATCACTTTCCCAAGTAACGAAGAAGAGTTCCGCCTGAGGGATCAAAGGATTGTCTATGCCTGATACGTACTACGGCCCCAACGCATATAACTCTAGCCGCATTCCAAGCCTGCCGCGGCCACAGGGTCCAGCGCCGGCACTGTCCCCATTGACCCGACGGTTATCTACGCTGCTTCCTTATGGCAATACTCAGGATGTAGCCCCTTTTACGTTTCTAAATGGCTGCACACCGAAGTTCTTACGAACCCGCGAGGAGTTTCTAAAGACGGATACTGACGATACAGATTATCACTTTCGGTTCACCCATGAGAGCTATCGCCATGCCAGCTTTTCTATTCGCACCTTATTTTGGGGCTATATGGCAGGCATTGGAAAAATACTATTTTTTATAACTATTCCCCTTTTCATTTTCGGCTTCATTGTAGAGCTGTTTGACTCTCCAGCAGGCGTTACTTGGCAGTCAATCATAAAGAAGCAGTTTCTCGCGATCGGCTGGTACTTTATGGGAATACCGCTCTTATGTTGGCTACTCGGCGCCACCGTTATTCACTTCTTTTCTCACTGGGTAGACCGCCCAGGTAAAGGACCTCTCTGGGAGATGAACCGCCGCACCGGCATGGTCACACTCTTCGTCTACGACAAACGTGGCACCTACGGACGGACCGGAAAACCAGAGGAGATCTCCGCACCGTTCTACGAGTTCGACGCCTACTGGGTCACCGGCGGCGACCGCCAGGGTCCCTTGCACTACCTCTACTTCGTACACCGCTACCGCAACATCAATGTACCCATTGGTGATCTGATCAGCGGCCGCCGCAACGCCGTCGACTGTTATGCCTTTTGGGACATGTGGCAGAACTACATGGACACCAGCCGTCCGCTCCCGGATATCCCACTCTGGGAAGAGTACCGGGACCAGGACCCGGTCACGGCCGAACATGATCGCCGCACCGGACGCCCCCCGCGTTACTGGCGGGACATGGACGACAAGACGTGGGAGCAAACACTCATGGACATGAACAAGAAGATACACGCCATTGATACCCTGTACCGGCCTGATTTGATGAGGCCCCGCCTCGAACTGACTGATGCAGTAATGCAGGCGTAGCAAAAGGCAAGACCTGACCTCAATCATCACTGGGCAAATGAAATCACCTCCCCGAGTAACGAAGAAGAGTTCCGCCTGAGGGATCAAAGGATTGTCTATGCCTGAAACGTACTACGGCCCCAACGCTTACAACTCTAGCCGCATTCCAACCCTGCCGCGGCCACAGGGTCCAGCGCCAGCACTGTCTCCATTAACCCGGCGGCTATCTACGCTGCTTCCTTATGGCAATACTCAGGATGTAGCCCCTTTTACGTTCCTAAATGGATGCACGCCGAAGTTTTTGCGAACTTGTGAGGAGTTTCTAAAGACCGATACTGACGACACAGACTATCATTTCAGGTTCGACCATGAGCGGTACCGCCACGCCAACTTTTCCTTTCGCACCTTATTTTGGGGATATTTAGCGGGGATTGGGCGAGTCTTATTCCTCATCGCGATTCCACTGCTGTTGTTTGTCTACGCTGTAGAGTTAACTCACACCTCAAAGAATGCCCCCTGGCAGACTATTACTAAAGACTTTTTTTGGTCATTTGCTATATATGTCCTTGGAATCCC
>JAEZAA010000289.1 GCA_023430625.1 Pseudomonadota bacterium | reverse complement strand
AGGGTCACCAGGCGCGGGAAACTCGCCTGCCACTGCACATCCACCCGGTACCAGCGCGGCTTCTCTGGCGTGGAGGCTGAATCATAGTAAGGCGAGGCCGGATCCCAGGCCGAGGCATCGGGATAGCCGGCGCGCACCACTTGGGCGATGCCGGCAACCCCCGGCGGTGTACAGCTGGAATGATAGAACAGGACCTGGTCGCCTTCGCGCATCTCGTCGCGCAGCATGTTGCGGGCCTGGTAGTTGCGCACCCCATCCCAGGGTGCGGTGCGATCCGGTGCCCGATAAAGATCATCGATCCCGAACTCGTCCGGTTCGCTCTTCATTAACCAATACGCCATGATTCTCTCCCGCGCAGCGCCAGGATCTTCGCATCCCACCGCCTGGGGAGCGGGAGCTTACCCGGATCTCAACGAATAATCGGAGAGGGATCGTACCAGCAGGCCGCCGGCGATGACAGTGGCCGCCGCACTGCCCGAGCGCGCGCTCCAGCCCTGGGTACTGGCGGAAATGAGCGCCTCGCCGGGCGCCCACACCTCCACATCCGCTCCTGCATAGGAGCCGGCCAGGGGCCGGCCATCCCGCGCCAAGGCCGACACCGCCAGCACGCCGCGCATGGCCGCCGGAAACAGCGGCAACTCCCCACCCGCTTCACCCACGCCGGCGAGAATCACCGCGCCCTGCGCCATCAAGGCGTCCAGGCCAAGCCGAATCAGAGCACTGTTGTGGGGGCTGCCCTCGGGCAACAGGATCAGGGAGCACTCCACCTTGGCGAGCCAGAGCAGCGCCTTATAGGTCGCATCCTCCAGTTGCTCGAAGGTCTGTCCGGGCTGGCAGACCTTGGCCACGAACAGAATCGCGTCGGGGCAAAGACCGGCATTGCCGGATTCAGGCTGCGCCACCAGCAATCCCGCATGGTGCGTTCCCGCACCCACCGTGTCCTCCAGATCGGAGCTGCCGATGAAACTGCGCGCTACGATGCTCGCGCCGGAAAAGGCAACGTGTTCAAGATTGATCCCAGTATCCAGCAAACCGATACAGACCGGCGGCAGGAAGCTGGCACAACGTGGCCGCATAGCGCGAAGCCAGGGGTCGATCGCATCGACGCCCCAGCGCACTTGTTCAATAACTGGAACAGGCTCCAGAACTGGCAACCTGGTATTGGGCATAATCGGGCACCTTATCATCCATTGACGGAACCACGAACGTTGACGGAATGATGAAACCAGGCCGGGTTTCGGGCACCCACTGCCCCGCCTCAATGCAGCGCTCCAGCCGAGCGCTACTTCGCATCCTTGCACCTTTCGTGCGACAAGCCTGCTAATGATAGTGATCCGTCACCGATTCACCAGGTCGGAGTTCAATATAGGAGTGGGTTCCCATTGGCGGGCCGGTTCTGACGATTGACCTCGTCCTTGGATGACGCCATGGATGACGCCACCGCCCAAAGCGGTTATCCTCGCGGCTCTTTGCAGGCCCACCGAGTACCAGCGCTGAGCGCACGGCCTTCCTTCCCGACAGTGCCCGGAGAATATGCCCATGGCCAACATCAGCCTTTTCGCCGGCAGCGTTTACGGCGCAGCCCTCCTGACGGCACGCGCCGTCGCCGATGCATTGCGGGCCGCCGGGCATGAGGTCGCTCTTTTTGACCAACCCGACATCGCGGACCTGACCGGCAACGACCACGCCATCCTGGTCTGTACCTCCACCACGGGAAGCGGCGAATTACCCGCCAACCTGGTCCCCTTTTACGTCCACCTACGGGATCAGCTCCCACTCCTCCATGGCCGCCCCTTTGGCATCATCACGCTGGGCGACAGCTCTTACGGCGACACCTATGGCGCGGCAGGCGCCTTGATAGAGGAGCTGTTGCTGGAACTGGGAGGCCGCCCTGCTCAAGAGCGCTTGCTGATTGACGCCCTGGAAACCACGGAACCTGAAGGCGAGGCGATTCCCTGGGCTTTGGCCTGGGCGGCTCAACTAAGTGAACGTTAACGCGGAACGGCGCTAAAAATCGCCTCACCCGGCAAAAAGAGCGAAGGTGGTACAAACTGGCGGAAACAGGCTATTACGACTACGTTTAAAAGCATGTTTCCTCGTCCAACATGACCCCATGCTCCAGCCCTTAAAGCACCAGATCAGAGGTTGGTTGCTGACCATCCTGTTGATGGTCGTTTCCCTCTCTCAAGCGTCGCTCGCCGTCGGCTCCGATCTGGTGGACGATCGCCCGTACATGACACCTACGGCCTACTTCCTGAAAGATGCGGAAAATCAACTGTCCCTGGACGAATTACTCCGTAACAAAGCAGAGTTACAGTGGCAGCCCATGCCCGCCGGGCAAACGAGTTTTGGGTATGGAGCGCCAACACACTGGTTTCGGATTAATCTGATCAATGAGCAAGCGGACACGCTGCGCAAACTGTTGGTTGTCAACTGCACCACGCTCGACCACCTGGAATATTACCTGCTGCGAAACGGCGAGTTGATCGAAAGCACCGTGACCGGGGACCGCTATCCGTTCTCCCAACGCCTGATTTCACACCCCCTGTTTCTGTTCCCGCTGAATCTGGATGCCGGCGCGGAATACTCCCTCTACTTCAGAATCAGTACGGACGGCGTGGTGGAGTTCCCTGCCACACTCTGGGATGAGCGGGAGTTTTACCTCTATGACAGTGCGTCCATTCATGTCAACTCGATGTATTACGGCATCCTTGTATTCGTAATCATCTTTAACCTCTTTGTGTTTTTCCGCCTGAGGGAGTCGACCTATCTCTGTTACGTGGCGTTCGTCACGACGATCCTGCTGATTCAGTCAACTCTGCATGCTCGCACATTCGAACACCTGTGGCCGGACATGCCGGATCTGCAAAACCAGATCCTGCCGGTCATTCTACCCTTAGCAGTTTTCCTGACCGGCTACTTCACGCACAGCTTTCTGCGAGTCGACTTGCACCACCGCCCTCTGAGCTGGGTGCTCAAGACCATCTGCGTGATCGGTGTGATCGGCCTGGCGCTAGCTTTCGTACTGCCCTACGGCATTTCCATACAAATGGCCGTGTACATGTTAATCCCTGCCCTCTTGGTCGGCTCCATCGCTGGACCACTCCTATGGTGGAAGGGTGTTCAAGAAGCCCGCTATTTCACGCTTGCCTGGCTCAGCCTGCAGATTGGCGCGACCATGTTCCTTCTCTATAAGATGGGCATCATCCCCTCGACGGCTCTCACTAGGAATGGCCTGCAAATCGGCTCGGCCATGGAGGTCATTCTGCTCTCTGTCGCCATTGCCGACCGCATCTATCGTGAGCGCAATGATCGCCTGCAGGCGCAAAATCTGATCATCCATGAAGCCGCCGAGCGTCGCCAGGTGGAGCAACAGCTACTGCAACAGGCGACCCACAGTGCTGTTACCCAACTCCCTAACCGGGCTTTATTCGAGAACAAGGTGCAAACCCTGATCTCCGACCATCCGGACAAGCAGTTCATGCTCTGCCTGATTCACCTGGGGCGCTTTCACGAAATCGACAAAACGCTCGGCCATGACAACGCCGACCGCCTCCTGCTCAAGGTGGCATCAGCGCTGAACGACTTTTGTGCCACCCTGGAAGGCGCCATTGTGCTGGAGGAAGCCGACGCTGGTCAGCGCTTCCATCTGGCCAACACGGAAGGCGTGACCCTGGCCCTGCTGCTGCGCCATCAGGGCGCGTTGAAGGTGGATGAACGGGTCAGCCGACTAGAGACCAGAATCCGGGAACGCATCGAGTTCGACCACCTGACCCTGGATCTGGGCGCGAAGGTCGGCGTGGCGCATTATCCCTTCCATGCCCGCCACAGCAGCGGCCTGATCCGCAAGGCCCACATTGCCCTGGACAACAGCAGCTCCGGGCACGCCTGCGTGTCCTTCTACACCAAGGAATTGGACCCGTACAACGAACGCCGCCTGACCCTGATGGCGGAGCTGGACAAGGCGATCAACCAGGATGCCCTGGAACTCTATTTTCAGCCCCAAATGGATCTGGCGAGCGGCCGGATTGTGGGCGTTGAAACCCTGTTGCGTTGGGTGCATCCGGAACACGGCTTCGTTCCGCCCGATGAGTTCGTGGTGCTGGCGGAGCGCACCGGTATCATCACGCCCCTGACCCGCTGGGTCCTGCGCCAGGCCCTGGCGGCTCGTGACCAGGTCCTTCAGGCCGGCCATAGCCTGCACTTCTCCATCAACGTGTCGGCGGTTAACCTGCGCGAGCCGGACTTTGCCCGCTTCACCGCCCACTTGTTGCTGCAGCATGCGGTGCCGCCCAACGAAGTCACGCTGGAGATCACCGAAACGGCCATGATGAGTAATGCGCTGCAGGCGCAGCAGGAGTTATCGCTGCTGAGTCGGGTCGGAGTTCAGCTGTCGGTGGACGACTTCGGTACGGGCTACTCGTCGCTATCCTACATCCGTAAGCTACCGATCAACGAGATCAAGATCGACAAGTCGCTGATCTTTGACCTGACCGCCCGTGCGGATGATCAGGTGGTGGTGAAGACCACCTTGGACATGTGCCACAACCTGGGTTACCGAGTCGTGGCCGAAGGCGTGGAAAACCAGGAAATCCAGGACATTTTGGCGGGCCTCGGCTGTGACCTAATCCAGGGCTACTTCCTGGCGCGCCCCATGCCCTTGCCGGCCCTGCTGGAATGGCTGCAAGCCCGCAATGCTCAGCCGCTTCCCTCGGAACGTAGCGCCTAAAGGTCTTGCCGGCACCATTCGGTCAGAAAGCGCCATCCTGAGCGCAAGGCGCTTCAGGCAAAGGTCTGCAGATCCCGTGTTTCGCCAATAGCCATCAGCGAGCGAGCCACAGTGGAAGGAGCCGCCAGGAAGCGCTCCGCCGGCTCCATAAAGGGCTCCGTGGTCAGCCGAATCGTCCCCCAGTGCATACCCACCAGATGCGCAGCCCCCACATCCTCCCCCATTTTCACCGCTTCTTCGGGGCTGGCGTGAACCGCTGCAAAGACCTCGGGTGGGCCATAGGCACCGATGGGAACCAGCGCCACATCATAGGGACCGGTCCGCTCGCCAACTCGGCGAAATTCAGGGCCATAACCCGTATCGCCGGCGAAGAACAGCCGCCGCCCGGGCGCATGAACCCCAAAACCCGCCCACAGCGTCTGATTCTCGTCCCATAGGGTGCGCCCGGAAAAATGGTAGCCGGGCAGTGCCACAATCCGCACGCCGTTCACCTCCGTGTGCTGGTACCAGTCCAGCTCCTGCACCTTGTTCAGCCCCAAGCTGGCCAACAGCGGCGTCAGACCCAAGGGCGCGACCACCTGGACCTGGGGCTGGCGCCGGGCCAGCGCACGCAGGGTTGGCGCATCGAGATGATCGTAGTGATTGTGGGACATCAGGATCAGGTCCAGCGGCGGCAGGTCGTCGAGCCGCAACGGCGTCGGCACCAGCCGGCGTGGACCGGAAAAACGAAAGGGAGACGCCCGCTCCGACAGAAAGGGATCGGTCAGAATAGACAGACCCGCCACCCGGATCAGGAAGCAGGCATGGCCCAGCCAGGTCAGACTTTCGACGGTCTGATGAGCGGTGAGCTGACGAAGCGCCTCGGCCCGTTCCAGGCAATGGGAGGCGGGCACCGGGACTGGCCGGTTGCCCTGGCGAAACAGCTCCCATAACACCTGCAGCATCCGCTTGGAATGGCGGCCGTCGGGATGTGGCGAGGGCGGTGACTGAAACCGCCCCTTGGCGTGATGAAGTGGCGTGGCATCCGAGCCCGAGGAGCCGTCCATGTTAGTCTCCGTGCTTCCGAATCAGGGCTTCCTGAGCGACGGAGGCGACCAGCCGCCCCTGGCGATCATAGATGTTGCCCCGGTTGAGGCCACGCGCATGCGATGCGCTGGGGCTGTCCATGTGGTACAGCAACCAGTCGTCGGCGCGGAAGCTGCGGTTGAACCAGATGGAATGATCCAGGCTCGCCACCTGAACGTTGCGCTGGTAAAAGGATACACCGTGGGGCTGCATGGAGGTGCCCAGAAAGCCGAAATCCGACGCATACGCCAGGATGCAGTGATGCACCGCAGGATCGTCCGGTAACGGGCTGATGGCGCGGAACCACTGGTGCTTGACCGGTTCGCGCTTGTCGGGCTTGAGATAGTTGATCGGATTGACCGGGCGGATCTCAATGGGGCTGTCGCGGGTGAACAGCTCCCGTACTTTCTCCGGGATCAAGTCCTTAAACCGGCGCCGCATTTCCAGCTCCGAGATCAGCTCTTCCGGCGGTTTGACATCCGGCATGGGGAATTGATGCTCAAAGCCTTCCTCATCCACCTGAAACGAGGCCATCAGGGCAAAGATTTCCTGGCCGTGCTGACGTGCAATCACCCGCCGGGTGGTGAAGCTCTTGCCGTCCCGCATCCGATGCACTTCGTACTCAATCGCTTCGTTGGGATCACCAGGGCGCAGGAAATAGCCGTGCATGGAGTGCGCAAGCCGCCCCTCCACCGTGCGGTACGCCGCCATCATGGCCTGCCCCAGCACCTGGCCGCCAAACACGTTTTTGAAACCCAGATCCTCACTGGCCCCGCGGAAATGGTCCTCATCGATCCGCTCCAGATCCAGTAGGTCCAGCAGCATTTGTACTACATCTTGCATGGGGTCCGATTCCTCCACCGTTCTATGCCTGGTTTTCGACCTGGGCTCTGTTCACGATTGGCGGCATTCTGCGTCAGATAAAACGACAGCGCAACGTGAAACCGTATCCGCTTGTATACCGTCTGCGCAGGATTCTGCCTCCTCAGCGCCTTGCATGGAACGCGGCGCTGCCGCATGCTCTGGGCTTTCATCGCGAGAGATCACGCCAATGACTCACCGGGACCAGACCAGCGGCCGCTGCCCCGACTGTGGTGCGCCAACCGGTTGCGGTGTGGAGCAGGGCCTGGCCCACTGCTGGTGCTTCGATCTGCCCCACCTCACGCCAACCGATCCGGCGCCTCAACCATCGGTCGAGGCACAGCCGGCAGACCTGCGCTGCCTCTGTCCGGCCTGCCTGCAAAAGCGCCACACCGTATCGAACAGCGCAAGCCAGACCGATTAACCCTCAATGCTGACTGGCACAGTCGAAGCAGCGAATGGAATAGGGACTGGCCGCCAGACGCTGCGGCGCGATGGGCTGACCACAGTCGACGCAGATGCCATAGGCGCCCTGCTCCAGCCGCTCCAGAGCCTGATTCACCGCATCGAGTTCCACCTCGACCTCACGCCCAACGGCAACCAGTACTTCATCGCTCTCCACCTCGGCGACCTGATCCTCCAGGTCCTGATCCAGCGGCAGATTGATCTCATGCTTGATCTCGCCCAGGCGTGTTTGCAGATCGGCGCGCTGCGCCAATAGCTCTGCCCGAACCACGGCGGGATCCGGTCTTGCGGTATCGACCATAACGTTCTCCTCGCGTCCGCACGGCCGCTTCTACTTTGTTAGGTCTTTTCACAATGTACAGCAGGCCGCCATGGCCTCAACACGGCACGGCGCTTACGCGAGCACAACGAGATATAGATGCGACGGAAACAGAAAAGGCGGCCAGGCCGCCTTTATCGAGAGGGTTCTGAATACTCAGTGATGGATCGGTGGAAGCTCGCGGGCCAGCGCCTGCTTTTCTTCCACGTAACGCCCGGTCAGGGCAAAGCCCAGCAGCTTGCCGGCAGGGTCGCGGAACAGCGCCTTGACGTTCAGATCTTCGGCCACCACTTCCCAATCGCCAGCAGCACCTACCGCAGGCGGCGACACCACCACCGGACAGGCGGGGGTTTTGACGATCACGGGCATGGCACTGTATTTCACTTCGCAACGCTCGCCGCTCAAAGTCTTGGCCAGGGCGCGGGCGCTTGCCATCAACGGCAGCACATACAACAGCACGTGGCCGTCGACCTCGGCGCAGTCACCCAGGGCGTAAATATCCTCGGCACTGGTCTCCAGGGCCCGGTTGACCATGATGCCCCGCCCCACCTGCAGTCCTGCTTCGGCGGCCAGATCCGTGCGCGGGCGCAGACCGATGGCGGAGACCACCACATCGGCACCCAGGGTTTCCCCATTGCTCAGCACAACATTGACCCCCACCGCCGCGCGTTCAACCCGGCTCACCACGGGTCCGAAGTGGAAGCGGACTCCTTCCAGCTCCAAGCCCTTGGCCACTGCCGCGCCAGCCGCGTCCGGCACCAGGCCAGGCAGGGCCGTGGTACAGGGCGCCACCACATCCACCTCAAAGCCACCGTGGCGCAGATCGTTGGCGAACTCGCAGCCAATCAGGCCCGCGCCCATGATCACCACCCGCTTGCCACCGTCCAGCGCGTCCCGGAACCGGTGGTAATCCTGCAGGTCGTTGATGGTATAGATGTGGCCCGCCCCATCGCCGGCGATGACGGGGCGCACCACGTCCGCGCCCCAGGCCAGCACGAGCTTGCCATAGGTCAGCTGCTCATCGCCCAGATGCAGACGGCGCCGCGCCGGATCGATACCGGTTACGGTGGTGAAGGTGCGGATGCGCGCATTGAGCTGCTCCGCCATGGCACCCGGATCCGCCATGGCGAGTTCGGCCGCGGCCTTGCCCTTGGCGAACCCGGTCGACAGCATCGGTTTGGAATAGGAGCGTCCATCATCCGCCGTGATCAACACCAGCGGTGTGGACTGGTCGAGCTTGCGGAATTCCCGGGCCAGGGAGTAACCCGCCAGTCCAGTTCCCACGATGACCACGGGGGCTTGATTCTCACTCATCGGCATCGTCCTGTGATTTTGCAAAACAGCGTTGGGGGCCTGAAAGCGGTATTAACCGACTTCGATCATCTCAAAATCTTCCTTGCCCACGCCACAGTCGGGGCAGACCCAATCTTCCGGCACATCTTCCCAGCGTGTTCCCGGGGCGATACCGTCCTCCGGCCAACCTTGCGCTTCGTCATAGATCAACCCGCAGACAACACACTGCCACTTTTTCATCGTTCACCTGTTTGACTATTACCATGATCACCGCGACCGCCCCGGCTTCGACCGAACGACGCCCGCGAAAAAAGAGTCCTTTTATACGTGGCGGCGTCATTTAATTCAAGAACGGATAGCGCATAATCAATGTTACATAGATTGATGTCACATAATCCGTGCCAGGCAACAGGAAGAAAGGACGTCGCTACAGGAGGAATGTATAATGCGCCTTTGTCATGATAGGGCCGGCACTATGAATCCAGATCTCCTCCAAATTCAGCATGTTTTCGACGAAGCGGAATGCCTGCATTCCGAGAGTGAAGTAGAGGCAGCGATCGACCGGATTGCGGCACAACTCAATGGCCGCCTCAAAGACCGCGCGCCCTTGTTGTATTGCGTCATGAACGGCGGCCTGGTCTTCGCCGGGCGCTTGTTGCCACGCCTGCACTTCCCCCTGCAGGTCGATTACCTGCATGCCACACGCTACCGTGCCGCCACCAGCGGCGGCGAGCTGGTCTGGAAGGTTCACCCGGAGCAATCTCCCAAGGGCCGCTGCGTGGTGATTCTCGACGACATCCTGGACGAAGGCCACACCCTGGCCGCCATCGTCAATTACTGCAAGGAAGCCGGTGCCGAGGAAGTGCTCACCGCCGCCCTGGTGGACAAACAGCACGACCGCAAGGCTTACCCCGGCATGCGCTGCGACTTCACCGGGCTGGATGTGGCCGATCGTTTCCTGTTCGGCTACGGCATGGACTACAAGGGCTTCTGGCGTAATGCGCCCGGCATTTACGCGGTAAAGGGCCTCTAGCCTCTTTTCGGGAACGGATCGCTAGCGGCGCCGGCTCAACGCCAACCCCAGCAGTGCGGTTCCGGTCGCCAAGAGCGTTCCCACCAGCGCCCGTCCCCGATGTGCCTCCGGACCACTGCCCGGCCCATAAATACCATGGGCGGGCAGTGACGGCTCAAACAGGTTCCCGTCCGTCACCGGTGTTTTTTCAGCACGCGCCAGATACGCACTGGTCGCCCGCGCGCCCAGCCACCGGCTCACGCCCGGCATCAGGAAGTGCCCCAGCCGCGCCAGGCGCGCCATATTGCCCACGGTGACCGCGCCATGGGGTCGTTTCGCCAGGGACACGATGGCATCAGCCACCTCGCCGGGGTCATAGGCCGTCTTGCCGGTGCCCAGGGCCCGGCCCGTGTAGTTTCCAGCGTGCGCCATGCCGGGCGTATCAATGAAGGATGGAAACACATCGCAGACGTGAATGTCGGGCCAGTCGCTCAGCTCCGCCCGCAGGGCTTCGGACATGCCCCGCAGACCGAACTTGCTGGCACTGTAGGCGACGGCATAGGGGGCCGGCACCCAGGCGCCGAAGGAGATGTTGTTGATCAGGGTGCCGGCCCGCTGGCGCTGAAAATATGGCAATACCGCGTAGGCACCATGCAGATGCCCCATCAGGTTGGTTCGAATTACCTGCTCATGAGCCTCCACCGGCGTTTCGGTGAAGCGCCCGACGGCGCCGATGCCGGCATTGTTGATCCAGATATCGATCCGCCCGCCATAGGTTTGAACCGCCGCCCGGGCTAACCGCTGCACCGCCTGCGCGCTGGTCACATCCGTCGGCACCGCCAAGGCGCGGGCGCCGAGCGACTCGCACTCCGCCACCACCTCGTCCAGTGCGTCCTGGTGCCGAGCCGCCAGCACCAGATCCGCGCCCTCGCGGGCGAAGGCCTGGGCCGTGGCTCGGCCAATCCCACTGGATGCCCCCGTCAGCACCACAACCGCGTTTTTCAGATTACGCTGACTCATAGCTGGTCCTCTCAACACCCCATGTTCAGGCATTGTAAAGTTCCTGCCGGGCTTGGCCCGTGACCACCTGCGGCCCATCCAGTATCATGGCAGCCGTTCGCCTTCAGCGCGGCCAGCCGGGGTCGCGCATCGATCAGCTCAGGTGGAGATTGTGCAGTGCCGACAGCCGAGTTTCTCGAAAGCTTCCGTCACGCCCGCTGGCGGGAATACCGGCAGGTGCCAAACCAGGTCTTGGCGGCCCCCTGGCGCCACTGGGTTCTCGCACCGGGGTCACTCACCAAGCGTCTGATCCTGGCAAGCGGTGGCGATTTCCGGGTTCAGGTTCGGCAACAGCACTGGGCCCGACCCTGGCCCTCGGAGCAACGCGCCCTTGGGCTTGCGCCTGGGCAGCTCGCGCTGGTCCGGGAAGTAGCGCTGCTCGGTCAGGGCGAGGTCTGGGTGGAAGCCCGCACCCTTATCCCGGCGACCACCTTGCGCGGCCCCCGGCGCCGGCTAGCCAATCTGGGCACGACACCGCTGGGTGCCTATCTCTTCAAGTGCCGCTCCATGCGCCGTGGTCCCTTGCAGATCGCGGCTCGCCCGGCGGGGCACGACAATCTGGCGCCGGCCTGGGGGCGCCGTTCACTGTTTTACCTGGCAGAGTGTCCGCTGCTGGTGTCCGAGTTCTTCCTGCCCGCCCTGCTGCCCCACGAGCGCGGCTCGCTGGCACCGCCACGGCAGCGCTGAGCCGGCCGGGCGCGGTTTGTACCCCTTCGCCCGCGCTGCTAAGATTTGGTGCAGATCGATCACCTTCAGGCCCTTCATGAAAAAGACGCTCACGCCCGCATCCACGTCCTTCCTGACCGGCCGGCTGCCGGCCCACTGGCTACCCTATGTGCAGCTGATGCGCATCGACCGCCCCATCGGCTCCTTGCTGCTGCTCTGGCCGACCTATTGGGCCCTGTGGCTGGCCGCCGACGGTGTGCCGGACCTGAAGAACCTGGTGATCTTCACCCTGGGCGTGTTCCTGATGCGTTCCGCCGGCTGCGTCATCAACGATTACGCTGACCGCAATTTTGACGGCCACGTCAAACGGACCCAGCAACGTCCCCTGGCGACCGGCAAGGTCACGCCGAAATCCGCCCTGATCCTATTCGCGGCCCTGGTGGCAATCTCCTTTGTGCTGGTGCTGTTTACCAATCAGCTGACCATCCTGCTGTCCTTCGGCGGGCTGGCCCTGGCGGCGGTTTATCCCTTCATGAAACGCCACAGCCACCTGCCCCAAGTGGTACTCGGCGCTGCCTTCGGCTGGAGCATTCCCATGGCCTACGCGGCCCAGGCCGGCACGGTGCCGCCCGAAGCCTGGCTGCTGTACACCGCGAATCTGGTCTGGACCGTGACCTATGACACCTTCTACGCCATGGTCGACCGGGACGACGATCTCCAGATCGGCGTCAAATCCACCGCCATCCTGTTTGGTGAGTCCGACCGCGCCATCACCGCCTCCCTGCAGGTGTTCACGGTGCTGGTCCTCTGCTTCGTCGGTGAGCGGGCAGAGTTGGGCAACTGGTACTTTCTCAGTGTCGTGGCGGCCGCCACCCTGTTCGTCTACCAGCAGCATCTGATCCGCGATCGCGAGCGGGACGCCTGCTTCAAGGCCTTTCTCAACAACAACTGGGTGGGCTTCAGCCTGTTCCTCGGTATTGTGCTGGATTACGCCCTGTAACGGGGCGTTGATTGACCGCCAACGAAAATTCCCGGCTGCCATAAACCCGCGCTGTCATAAATCTGTAACAGGGCCAGCGTGAAATAACCCCGTCATAGATGCACAAGGGTCAGGTAAATGTCAGGCAAGCTCATACTGATCGTGGACGACGAGCCCGCCATCCGGGAGATGATTGCCATCGCCCTGGAGATGGCCGATTACGACTACATGGAAGCAGGCACTGCCCGCGAGGCGCATGCCCTGATCGTGGACCGCAAGCCGGATCTCATCCTGTTGGACTGGATGCTACCCGGCACCAGCGGCGTTGAATTCGCCCGCCGCCTGAAGCGCGACGAGGCCACCGCCGAGATACCCGTGATCATGCTCACCGCCAAGGCCGACGAGGACAACAAGATCCAGGGGCTGGAAGTGGGCGCCGACGATTACATCACCAAGCCCTTCTCTCCCCGCGAACTGGTAGCCCGCCTGCGCGCCGTGCTGCGGCGCACCACGCCCCAGGGCATCGAGACCGTTGTCGAGGTGGACGGGCTGCTGCTCGATCCCGTGGGACATCGGGTCACGGCGCATGGCGAGCCCGTTGCGTTGGGCCCGACCGAATATCGCCTGCTGCAGTTCTTCATGACCCATCCGGAACGGGTCTACAGCCGCGGCCAATTGCTGGATCAGGTGTGGGGCGGTAACGTGTATGTGGAGGAGCGCACGGTCGATGTGCATATCCGGCGCCTGCGCAAGGCGCTCGGCGCCCATGAGGCCTTGATCCAGACCGTGCGCGGCACCGGCTATCGCTTTTCCAACAAGGCACCCTAGCTCAGTTCGGCAGAGGTGCTTAAAGGCCACTGCGGTATCAACCCACAGCCCAACCAAAGGTCTGCATGC
>JAEZAA010000086.1 GCA_023430625.1 Pseudomonadota bacterium | reverse complement strand
CAGAACCAAACGATGGCGGCGAACAGGGTACTGATCAGCAGGCCGCCCAGCAGGAGAAAGCGCGACTCCGCCGGTGAAAAACTGGCCTCGAACGAAGGGCGCGAACTGAACTGCAACAACCAGCGCTGGCCGTTGTGCTCGAAAACCTCTCGTTTGACCAGCATGGGCGGGTTATCTGTTTCCGCCGGTTCGGCAGCGATGCTGTCGTAGATTTGCGAATCGCTGAATTCAATTTCCGTGCCTATCGGATCAGACAACGCCGCATCAGTGTTGTCCGGCAGTTCGAGAATCTGAAGCCGGACATCCTCGACCTGCTCTGGCGACAGCACACCCTGCATCAGATCGGCGATGCGAAAAGGGCTGTAGACGAAACCAACGAAGCGCTGGCGACGCTCCGCCACCGTGGTCGGTGCCAACTCGCCACTATAGACGGGCAAGTACAGGTTAAAGCCGTACTGCACGCCGAAATCGGTTTCCTGCACCAGGACCACCACGTCCGAGGCCACCGCCCGTCCCTCGTCGCGAGCCCGTGTCATGGCCCGGCGGCGGTTTGGCTCGCTGTACATGTCATAGCCAAAGGCACGCTGATTGCGCCAGTCAAACGGCTCCAGATAGATGATAGAGGTATAGGCCTCCCGCTCGCCGGCGGGCCAGATGGTAAACGCAGGGAAACCTTCCCCACGTACCGACTCGATGACTTGCTGGCGCTCATCGGGCTTAATCCAGCGGGCGAATCCGACTCCCTGGATGCCGGGGTAGTTCTGATCCAGCCGCAGGCGATTGACGTAGCGCCGCCAGTCCTCCCGGGTAACCTGGTCGGAGGCGGCAAACAGCCCGGCGCCGCCGCGCAACACCTGATGGTAGGCTTCCAGCCGCTGATGCAGGGCCTGCTCAATTCCGAGGGTCTGGAATTCGAACCGCCCTTCGGCGACCTGGCGGGCATCTTCGCGGGCGTTCTGCCACAACCAGCCGGTCAGCGCCAGGCACAGCAGGAAGCTCGCCAGTACGGCGTAAATCGTCTGGCGCTTGATGAGTTTCTGCTCGACTCCGGCTTCGCCGGACAATTCACCCAGGAGGTTCAACGATGTACGGTCCCCTTACCCGTTGTTCTCTGACGCGCTTTGTTCTAATTATGCGTCGTACCAGCTCCGATACGGCTTAGAGAATGCCGGACTCCAGGCCGGCTGCCAGCGCCATTCCCAACTCCTCGCAGTCCTTCAGAAATTCATCCTGAAACTCGCCGCGGCAAATCAGCGGCGCCTGTACCGCCCGCCACCGCAATCCCGTCACAATGGTTTCCACGCCGCGCCGGGTACCGGTTCCATCGTGACCTGCCCGGATATACAACGCGTAGGGCATGCCCTGGGTCCGTTCGAGGCAGGGATAATAAATACGGTCGAAAAAATCCTTCAGCGCGCCGCTCATATACCCAAGGTTTTCGGTGGTGCCGAGAATCACCGCGTCGGCGGCCAGAACATCGTCAGCCGTGGCCTGTAGCGGTGGCACATAACGCACCTCAACACCACTGATCTCGGGATGACGCGCGCCGCGCAGGACCGCGTCCCGCAGTGCCTGGGTATTGGGTGACGGAGCATGGGCGACAATCAACAGTTGCTTGACCTGATTCATAACCTGCTCGAAAACAGCCTCCGGCCCTTCAGCCCAGTCTATTCATGGACAGACCGAAAACACACCTCAGGCGGGTTCAGCCAACAACAACGCCAGCTCCTGCCGGCTCATGGGCTTGTAGAGGGCATAGCCCTGCACCCAACGGAAGCCCAACGCCTTGGCGTGCGCCAGCTGCTCCTCGTTCTCCGCACCTTCGGCAATGGATTGCATGTCCAAGGCCCGCGCCAGGCGCACGATCGAGCGCACGATTTCCCGGCTCTGCTTCTTGGCCGCCAGGCTCTGGATGAACGAGCGATCGACCTTGATCACATTGAAGGGCAACTGGTGCAAATAACTCAGTGACGAGTAGCCGGTGCCGAAATCGTCCATGCAGACCTGCACACCCATGGCCTGCAGGGCCAGCAGGATATTGGCCGCTTCCCGATCATGCTGGATCACCACGCTTTCCGTGATCTCCAGGCGCAGATGCGAGCCCTTCAACTGGTAACGGTTGAGCACCGACTGCACGAACGGCACCAGGTCCCCCGCGTAGAACTCCTTGGGCGAGACATTGACGCTGACGTAGAAGTTGGCCGGCACCCGCGGATCCCGCAACCAGCCGGCCAGGGCCTGAGCCGCCCGTTCCAGCACGAAGCGGCCCAGCGGGGTGATCAAGCCCGTGTCCTCCGCCACATTGATAAAGCGTCCCGGCTCCACCCGGCCCATGGTCGAATGATTCCAGCGCGCCAGGGCCTCGCAGCCAACCAGCACATCGCTCTGCACATCGACAATCGGTTGATACTCCACCGCCAGTTCCGTTGCCAGCAGAGCCCGGCGCAACTCGGCCTCCAGGTAGAGCCGGGAGACCTCTTCGCCGCGCATGCGGGCATCGAACAGCACGAACTGATTCTTGCCACGGCGTTTCGCCTCGTACAGCGCCACATCCGCATCCCGCAGGGCCTGATCGGAACAGGTGTAGCTGGCATCCCCCAGGGTAATGCCCATGCTGGAGCTCACCACCACTTCCTGTGATTCCAACTGAAACGGCTTTTGCAGAGCCGCCAGAATGCGCTCGGCCACCTCTTCCACCGCGGCCGCGCTTTCCGTGTCCTCCAGCAACAGGGTGAACTCGTCGCCGCCAAAGCGCGCCAGCGTGTCCACCGGCCGCAACAACTCCTGAACCCGCGCGACGAAGGCGCAGAGCAGCTGGTCGCCCACCAGATGGCCAAAACTGTCGTTGATCAGCTTGAAGTTGTCCATGTCCATCACGACCACGGCATAACGCTGGCCGAACCGTTCGGCCCGGGCGATCACGTGCCCCAGACGGTCCATGAACAGGGAGCGGTTGGCCACACCGGTCAGGGTGTCGTAAAAGGCACTGCGGTGCAGTTGTTCTTCCATGCGCTTGCGTTTACTGATGTCGTGCGCCACCGCAGCCGCGCCCCGCACCCTGCCTTCCTTATCGAATATGGGCGAAACCGCCAGTGACACCGGCACCAGTCGTCCGCACCGATGGCGCCGCTCGGTGTCGAAATGGGCCACCCGCTGGCCGCGCAGAATCTGGGCCAGTGCCTCATGGGTTTCCTTGTGCCGATCTTGCGGCACCAGACAAAGCAGATTGCGGCCAATGACCTCCTCGGCCTTATAGCCGAGCAGCGCTTCAGCGCCCTTGTTCCAACTCTGCAGACGGAGCTCCGCATCGCAGCTGAACATGGCATCGGACGACATTTCGACGATGGTGGCCAGCAACGACATCCGCTCCTCATTCTGCTTGCGCTGAGTCACGTCGCGCGCCACGGCAGCCATGCCAATGATCCGACCGGAGGCATGAAACAAGGGCGCAATCGACACCGAAATGTGCACCAGACTGCCATCCTTGCGCACCCGCACCGTGTCGTAGGCGTCAATCCGGCGCCCTTCCCGCAGCTTGGCCAGGCTTGACTCGACCTCCGCCGTCCGGTCCGGCGGCACGATCATGCGAATGCTCTGGCTGATTGCCTCGGCCGCACTGTAGCCGTACAACTGCTCGGCGCCCGCGTTCCAACTGATGATGATGCCGTTGGTGTCGGTACTGACAATGGCATCCAGCGTGGTTTCGACAATCGCCGCCAGCATCGCCTGTTCCCGGTCGCTGTCGTTGCGCTCGGTAATGTCCACGTTCACCGCCACACCGCCGGCAATACGTCCCTTGTCATCGCGAATCGGCATGGCGTAATTGAGCAGGGTGCCGCGGCGGCCGTCGAACCGGGCGAACTCCATTTCTTCCCCGATGACGGTCTCGCCGGTGCGCAGCGCCCGCGCCAATCCCCACTCATCGGCCCCCACCGGTTGACCGGAATCCGGCCACCAGGCCGGATAGTCTTCGCCATAGCTGAGTAGGCTGTCCGACAGGGGCGCCTTGCCCCACAGCGCATGGGCCGCCGCATTGACATCCCGCAGGCGGCCATCCGCCTCGGCGATATAGACCCCGAGCGGCAAGGCCTCCAGCACCGTGCGCAGGCGCAAACGCTCCAACTCCTTCGCCTCCACCTCACGGCGCAGCGCCTCCTCTGCCCGGCGGCGCTCGGTGATGTCGCTGAACGACACCACCACGGCATAAGGTTGCTCGCCCTCTGCATGGCGCAGTGGGCGGGAATTGGCGCTGATCCAGGTCACCTGGCCGTCTGTCCGCACCAGTCCCATGATCATCTCGTCACAGGGTTGGCCGGTGGTGAGGCTGTACATGGCGGGATGTTCGTTGCCCGGAAACACCGAACCGTCCTCGCGAATCACCTGCCAGATTGGATCCTCGCAAACCTTGCCATGCATTTCCTCGGAGGTGCGCGACAACAGGCGCTCGGCACTTGGATTCCAGGCGACAATCCGGCCCGCGCCGTCATGGAGTACAACCCCTTCGGCCAGGGCTTCCGTCATGGTGCGCCACAGGTCTTCGCTTTCACGCAAAGCCTGCAGCACCTGGGCGCGCTCAATGACGCGGATGAGTGGCTTGGCCAGGGCGCGGATCAGATCCTGCTCTTCCTTGCGAAAGGGAGCCGCAGGTTCCGTTGGCATATCCACCCGATGCAGTTCCAGGTGACCGACCTCCTGGCCAGCGACGGTAAGAGGCTGACAAAGCACCATGGTGCTGGCATTGAAGGCGGAGGCGCTATAAAGCTGGTCCTGATACCGAATCCGGGCACAGGTCCGGCCTGATTCGGCGAAGCCGGTGGGTACCAGTTGCACCACCTGGGTGAACAACGTGGCCAGGTCTTCCTGCTGCTGTACCAGACGGGATACGGCATAGAGACAGTTCAGCTCGCGCACGCGGGCTTCCAGCTCCGCTGTTTGCTGCTGCTCGGAAACCTTCCGTTCGGTGATATCGAGAAGAACGCCCGCGCCCTTGCAGGGGCGGCGCCCGCCGCTCTGCTGGTGTGCCGCGTTGGACGTATCTTGCAGGGAGAACACTCGCCCCTTGTCCAGCACCCAACACTCGCGGCCGTCCTCGCGCAGGATCCGGTATTCCTGTTCGAAATCGCCAGAATGGCCAGCGCTACAGGCGATATGCAGGCCTTTGAGAACCCGTGCCCGATCTTGCGGATGCACCCACACGGGGCAGCCATCGGCAATCACCAAGGGGAAAGGTAGAGCACCGCCCACCAGGGCGATCAATGCAGGTGACAGGCGAACCTCGCCGGTGCCGTAATCAATATGGTACGCCGCCAGACCCGCAGCCTGGACAACGTCCTGAAAGTCACTGTTGCGCATGGCATCGACGGCGGCAGCTCCATGATCCGCCAGCGCGCAGACAGCATCGTCTTCGGTGTCAGTCGACTCCTTCACCATGTCCATAAACGTTCCTTGCTCTGGCGTAGGCTTTTTTCACGATTCCGTAGTGTACGTACTTCTCTGGCGGCCAGCGATGTTTCTGCCGAAAATGACGCGCACGCAATCCACTTTTTGTGCACATTTACGCAAAAAGCAGACCCGTGACGGAATGAGGCGCAGCACGAGGCACTCGCGGTTAACCGCTGCACGCAGGGAGTGCCGACGAGGCCGTGGAACCGGGTAAGGTCAGGGCTTCACCGCTGGTGAAGCCGCATTGCAGGCGTGCCGTTAGATCAGGCGTGGCGTCAGATGAAGTCGATTGGCGCCTTGGGGTGGGAGGCGTGAACAACGGGAGGCGCCGCCCCCTGCCGCAACAGATTCCGGACCTCGTCTGTCGCCAGCGGCCGGTGATCCTCATACCACCAGTCCACACCGAGAAACGGCTCCTGGGTCGCAATAAAGCTCACATCATCCGCCACCGTCTGCAGTTGGGTCAGCACCCGGTTGGGCAGAATCGGCACCGCGACCACCACCCGGGCCGCGCCCTCCTCGCGCATGGCCTTGATGGCGGCGCGCGCGGTTTGGCTCTGGGTCAGCACATCATCCACCAGGATCACCGTGTGGCCCTTGACCGGCAACTTCTGGCGATCGCCACGCAGGTCCCGCAGACGTTGGCTGGCATCCCGTTGCTGCTGCTGAACCGCCGCGTCCAGCTTGGGCCGGCGACTCTGCGGCTCGAGCACAATGTCATCATTGAGCAAGTATTGATCTCCCCCCACCACCATGCTCAGATCCAGTTGCTCGCTGCCAGTGATCTGCAGCTTCTGCACCAGCAGGATATCCAGCGGTGCGTCCAGGCCCTGGGAAATCTCGTAGGCCACCGGCACCCCATCCGGTGACAGTGCCAGGACAACGAGTTCCCGCTGCTCGCGATAAGCCTCCAGAAAAGCCGCCAACGTTCGGCCCGCTGAGCGGCGATTCGGAATAGGTAGATTCATAGCGACACCCCCATCATCTTGTGGTCAGTTCAAGATGTCTGTACAGCCGTCCATGAGCCATTTACCTTGTTCACCAGTTACCTTAGTTGTGGGCTGATTGATCATCTAACACAATGAAAAACAAATTAATTTTAGGAGAGGATGAAGGTTTGTAAGTGCCAATTCCGGCGACGGCGCCGAACGGATATTTGAAGTGACAAAGATTACCATTAGGAAAGAAACCCATCGGCTCGCCACGAACAACCGCAGCCGGTGGCCTTCATGGCCTGAGAGGGAACCACGACATGAGCATCAAGGTATTCACCACGGGCGGGACGATCGACAAGATCTACTTCGACGCCAACAGCGAGTTTCAGGTAGGCGATCCCCAGATCAGCCGGGCCTTGCAGGAGGCTCAGGTAGGACTGGAGATAGAGATTGAGCCGATCCTGCGCAAGGACAGCCTGGATTTACTGGAGGAAGACCGGCAGCTGATTCGCGCCTTTGTGGAACGGGAGCCGGCCAATCACATTCTGCTCACCCATGGCACCGACACCATGATCCAGACCGCGCTCTGGCTGGAACAGATTCCCGGCAAGACCATCGTCCTGACCGGTGCGCTGCAGCCCGCCAGCCTGCGGGTATCCGACGCCTTCTTCAATATCGGCTTCGCCCTGGCGGCCGTGCAGTTGCTGGCGCCGGGCGTCTACATCGCCATGCACGGGCGGGTGTTCGATCCATGCCGAACCATCAAGAACCGGACCCTGAACCGGTTCGAGGAGCAGCTACCCGAAGAGCCCTGACGCCAAGGGGCCCTGACACCCAGGAAACCCTGCCCCAGGTGCCGTCAGCTCGCTGCCAACACATCCACTTCCACCCGATTGCGACCAAGGTCCTTGGCCACATACAGATGATCATCCACCCGGCGCTGCAGGCTCTCCAGGGTATCGGTCTTGCGCACGGAGGCCACACCCAGGCTCGCCGTCACGCCGATCAGATTCCCCTTGAAAAGCACCTGATCACCGGCGATCTGAGCGCGGATACGTTCGGCCAGCAAACGCGCCTCCGACGCCTCGGTTTCCGGCAACAGCACCAGAAATTCTTCGCCGCCCCAGCGGATCACCGAATCACTGGTGCGACTCAGTTGCCGCAGGGCGTCCGCCACATGACGGATGATGCAGTCGCCGGCGGCGTGGCCCCAGCCGTCATTGATGCGCTTGAAATGATCGATATCCAACAACAGCAGGGAAAACTCCCGCCCATAGCGCTGAAAGCGGGTGAACTCGTCGGTCAGGCGCGCGCTGCCTTCATGCCGGTTATACAACCCGGTGAGGCTGTCATGCTTGGCGGCATACTCGAACTCTTGCGCCAGCTTCAGCAGGCGGTCGCGATTCAGGCGCCGGTCCCGGTCCAGGCCGTAGCTGAAACACATGGCGAACAACAGCGCCAAGGTGTAGATCAATTTGAAACTGTCGCTGTAGGGGTAGGCGCCCAATGACTCGCCAAGCGGGCTGAACAGCAGCATCACTCCCGCCAGGGTCAGAACCGACAGCGCGGCCCCCACCTTGAGATCACCGATGTAATAGATCAGTGGCGGAAAGGCGAAGGCCCACAGGATTCCAGCCCCCTGCTCCAGGCCCGAATAGCTGATGAAGGTGAACAGCCCGGTAACGAGTACAATAAACAGCGTGCGATAAAAGCCATGGCACTGGAACTTGAGAAACAGCAGCGCATTCGATAGGAAACCCAGCGCCAGGGCCACCAGGATGTTGGCGCCCCACTGATTCGCCTCCAAGTGGTAGGCGCGCACCGCAAAAACCAGCAGTAACGGCACCACCAACCAAGAGATATGGGTCAGCAGCCGGGAGACATCATGTCGATCGCTGTGACTATCGAAAACAGTGCCAGATGCCGATGCGGCAGTATGCTCTAGCATGATCAAACTTCCCTGGATCGAAAACTTAATCCGCAAGTATAGCTCTGCTTTTGCAATCGGATGCTTTTCGCACACATTGTTTTACGCGAAGTCTGTCACCCTCTCCACCCAAGGCGCCATCCCAGGCCGTTCAACCGATATAGACATCCCCCTGGGCATAGCGCACGCGGGCACGGCGACGGGTGGTCAGAATAAAGGCCAGACTGAGCGGCCCCAATCGGCCGATGAACATGCTGAGCGCCATAAGCGCCTTGCCGAACTCCGACAGTTCCGGCGTCACTCCCCGCGACAAGCCAACGGTGGCGAAACCGGACATCGCCTCGAACAAGAGGTCCTGGAAATCATGGCCGGTTTCCGAGATGGTCAGCAGAAAGACCATCAGCGACACCCACATCAAGGACATAAGAGTAATCGCCAGGGCTTTCAGCACAGTTTCCTGGCCAATGGAGCGGCCGAAGATGACCGGCTCCTCTTCCTGGCGCAGAAAGGCGCGGGTGGCCAGCACCAGAATGATGAAGGTGGTCAATTTGATACCGCCGGCGGTGGAGGCGCTGCCGCCGCCCACGAACATCAGACCGGTCATCATGGTCACCGTCGCCGGCTGCAGCGCGCCGATATCCAGGGTGGAGAAGCCGGCGGAGCGGGGCGTGGCGGCCTGAAACCAGCCGGCCAGGATCCGGTCGCCCCATTGAGGCAAGGCACCCAGCGTGGCCGGGTTGTTCCATTCCAGGAGCAGAATGATCACCCAGGGCACCAGGATCATCACCGGCGTCCAGGTCAGCATCAGCTTGCTGTGCAGGCTCAGCTCGCGAAACCGGCGACTCCGGTAGAGATCGCCAAAGACCGCCACGCCCAGCCCACCCGCAATGAACAGGATACCGAGCGTCAGGGTGATCACCGGCGTACCGGCGTAACCCGCCATGCTGTCGGCGCGCAGGGAAAAGCCCGCGCTATTGAACGCGGAAATGGCATGAAAGAGGCTGAAGTACAAACCCTCCCGCAGCCCCAGCTCCGGCACCCAATGGGTCGCCAGCACCAGCATTCCCAGGCCTTCCATGGCCAGTGCGATGATCAGCACAATCCGCACCAGCCGCGTCAGGTCCGACAGCGAGGTGTGATTCAGCGCTTCGCGCAGCACGATCTGTTCACGCAATGTGATGCGCCCGCCCAGGGCCTGCAGGATCAGCACCGCAAAACTCATGAAGCCGACCCCACCCAGTTGCATCAGGACCAGCAGCACCACCTGTCCAAACAGGCTGTAGGTGGAGCCGGTATCCACCACCGTCAGGCCGGTCACGGTCACCGCCGAGGTGGCGGTAAACAGGGCGTCGAGCCAGCCGACCGGCAGCCGCGTCGCCCAGGGCAGCTTTAACAGGAGCGTGCCGATCAGGACGAGACCGGCGAACGCCAGGGCCAGCACCTGCGGCGGCGACAGATTGATCACGCCCCGCTTGGTGCGATAGGAGCGCGGCGGCCTGAGCCAGTTATTCCAGCGTCTCATAAGGGGTTCTGACTCATGCTTGAGCGGCTATCCAGCGCCACGCCCTACAGCTCGGACGAAAGCAGGCGCAGGTTGGCCAGCTCGCCCACGAACAGCAGCTGATCCCCTGGCTCCAGGCGCCAGTCGGCGGGGGGCAGCACGTTGAGGTCATGATCGCGCTTCACGCTGAGCAAGGTGATGTGCAGGCGCTCGCTATACTCCATCTGCGCCAGCGCCTTGCCGGCCACCCGCTCCGAGGCCCGCACCTCCACCACGTACTGGTCGTGGCCGAGGCTGATGTAGTCCATCACCTGGGGATAGTTGAGTGCCTGCGCGACCCGCATGCCCATCTCAAACTCGGGATGCACGATGCGGTGGATGCCCAGCTTCGCCAGGATCCGGTGATGATGATGACTGACGGCCTTGGCCCAAACCTCCTTGACGCCCAGATCCTTGACCAGCAGGCTGCAGAGAATACTGGCCTCGATGTTCTCGCCAATCGACACCACCGCCGCGTCATAGGAGGCCAGATCGAGTTCCCGCAATGCCCGCTCGTCCTCCGCGCTGGCAATCACGGCGTGCGTCACGCGATCAACCACATCGTCCACCCGGCGCCGGTCCTGGTCGACCGCCAGCACCTCATGGCCCTGGCGCGCCAGCTCCAGCGCAATGGTGGTGCCGAAGCGGCCCAGGCCGATGATGGCAAACTTTCGCTTCATGTACGGCTTCCTTCTGCACGAGGTCAGTGGGTGGATTGAACAATTCCAGCACAAGTTCCGCCATCTGCGACGAAGGCGAGCACTGACGAAATTCTTACAGAAAAATTGACAAACTGTAATGGCCTGGGTATTCCCCATCCTTCTGGGGCGGGGTACGCTTGGGGTGTCTCGGAAGAGACAATCTTGTCTCAGGAGAGACAACAGGGAGAAGACCAATGAATGGACACATTCCAGGCGTAGCATTTGTCACGGGCGGCGCAGCTGGTATTGGCAAGGCCGCGGCACTGGCCTTCGCGGAACGGGGCGACACCGTTGTCATTGCCGACATGGACGGCGAACGCGGCGAGGCGGTGGTGGCCGAAATTCTGGAAACGGGGCGCGATGCCCTCTTTATTGCCACCGACGTGCGCAAAGCCTGCGACGTGGAAGACGCCCTCGCCACCACCCTCGCCCGCTTCAAACGCCTCGACTACGCCTTCAACAACGCCGGCATCGAAGGCCCCAAGGCCT
>JAEZAA010000222.1 GCA_023430625.1 Pseudomonadota bacterium | reverse complement strand
CACACGGAAGGGGCCGGCGGCGGCCATGCGCCGGATATCATCAAGGCCTGCGGCGAACTGAACGTGCTGCCCTCCTCCACCAACCCGACCCGGCCTTATACGGTCAACACGGTGGATGAGCACCTGGACATGCTGATGGTCTGCCACCACCTGGACCCAGCCATTCCGGAAGACGTCGCCTTTGCCGATTCCCGCATCCGCAAGGAGACCATCGCCGCCGAGGATATCCTGCACGATCTGGGCGCCTTCAGCATGATCTCATCGGACTCCCAGGCCATGGGCCGGGTGGGTGAAGTGGTCACCCGCACCTGGCAGACCGCCCATAAGATGAAAGTCCAACGCGGCGCCCTCGGCACCGACAGCAGCCGCTCGGATAACTTCCGCGCCAAACGCTATATCGCCAAGTACACCATCAATCCGGCCATTGCCCACGGGATTGCCGACGTGGTGGGTTCCATCGAACCGGGCAAGCTGGCCGATATCGTGCTGTGGAAACCCGCGTTCTTTGGCGTGAAGCCTGCGCTGATCCTGAAGGGTGGCGCCATTGCCGCCGCCCCCATGGGCGACCCCAACGCCTCGATCCCAACGCCACAGCCGGTGCATTACCGCCCCATGTTCTGCGCCTATGGCGCGGCCTGCAGCGGCACCCGCCTGACCTTCGTCAGCCAGGCGGCCCTGAACCTGGACATTGGTCAGCGCCTGGGCCTGCGCTCACCCCTGCATGCGGTGCGCAACACCCGCTCGGTTACCAAGAAGAGCATGGTGCTGAACGATTACATGCCCCACATGGAGGTGGACTCACAGACCTACGAAGTGCGGGCCGATGGGCAGTTACTGGTGTGCGGACCCGCCAAGGTGCTGCCCATGGCGCAGCGGTATTTCCTGTTTTAACCCGCTGGGACGCTCCCGCAAGAGACACACGAGGACAGGCTTCACCATGTTGAAACTCATCACCAAGCTGGCAGCGGACGCCAAGCGCACCGTCGACGACGAGCTGACCCTGACCTGGGACGACCGCAAGCGCGGCCGGCTGCGCACGACGACCGCCAGCGGCCGCGAGGTTGGTTTATTTCTGGAACGGGGCAAAGTTCTGCAGGACGGAGAACTGCTGCAGGCGGAAACCGGCGAAGTGATCCGTGTCCGTTCGGCGGCCGAGAGCGTGACCACCGCCAGTTGCGAGGATTCCCTGACCTTTGCCCGCATCTGCTATCACCTGGGCAACCGGCACGTGCCGCTGCAGGTAGGCCCCGGCTGGGTCCGCTTTCAGCCGGATTACGTGCTGGAAGACTTGGTCAGGCTGTACGGACTGCAAGTGCTTCAGGAGCAAGCGCCGTTCGAGCCGGAAAATGGCGCCTACGGCGAGCATGCCTCAGGGCATGGCCATGGCCACAGTCATGATCACAATCACGACCATGGCGGCCATCATGAGCACTCGGCGGGTTTTCTGCGGCTGCGCCCGCTTATCCCGCCACAGACTAGCGTGCGTGACAAATAACGTGACCAACCACCAGGTTAGCCTGCTGCGGCTGATGCAATTGGTCAGTCCCACCTTGCCGATCGGCGCCTTTGCCTATTCCCAAGGCCAGGAGTACGCCATCGACCGGGGTTGGCTGAAGACGGCAGCCCAGGTGGAAGACTGGATCGGCGGCATTCTCCATCGGGGCATTGGCCGGCTGGACGCACCGGTGCTGCTGCGCCTGCACCGTGCCTGGACCGACGGCAACGAAGCCGATGTGTGGTACTGGAACAAGTACCTGCTGGCCAGCCGCGAGGCCCGCGAACTGCTGGACGAAGATCTGCAGGTTGGCCGAGCCCTCGCCATCTTGCTGGATTCCCTGGAAGTCCCAGGCGCCGCTCCCTGGCGCGACCAGGAACCCAGTCTGGCCTGCCAGTTCGCCCTGGCGGCGAGCCATTGGGGGATACCGGCGGAACAGACGCTGCTGGGCTACCTCTGGTCCTGGTGCGAAAACCAGATCGCGGCGGCCAGCAAGACGCTGCCACTGGGCCAGACCGATGCCCAGCGCATCCTGCAGCGCCTGCTGCAACAGATTCCCCAGGTCGTGAACCACGCCCTGGCGCTGAGCGACGCGGACATCGGCGGCTCGCTGCCTGGTGTCGCCATCGCCAGCGCGTACCATGAAACCCAGTATTCCCGTTTATTCCGTTCCTGACGTTCGGTTGCTAACAATCAGACAAACATTCGAGGTAATCAGGCTTATGTCCACAACCCAAACCCTGCGCGTCGGCGTTGGCGGCCCGGTCGGTTCCGGCAAAACCGCTTTGATGGTGGCACTCTGCCGTGCCCTGCGGGAGCGCTACAACATCGCCGCCGTCACCAATGACATCTACACCAAGGAAGACGCGGAATTCCTGATCCGCAATGAAGCGCTGCCGGAAGACCGCATCCTCGGTGTCGAAACCGGCGGTTGCCCACACACGGCCATCCGCGAAGACGCCTCCATGAACCTGGCCGCCATCGATGAACTCTGCAAGCGCCACCCGGGCCTCGACCTGGTGCTGGTGGAAAGCGGCGGCGACAACCTGAGCGCCACCTTCAGCCCGGAGCTGTCGGACCTGACGCTGTACGTGATCGACGTCTCCGCCGGCGACAAACTGCCCCGCAAGGGTGGCCCCGGCATCACAAAATCGGATCTGCTGATCATCAACAAGACCGACCTGGCGCCCCACGTTGGAGCCTCGCTGGAGGTTATGGACCGGGATTCCCGCCGGATGCGGGGCGAGCGCCCCTTCGTCTTCACCAACCTCAAAACCGGTGAAGGCTTAGAGACCGTGATCGACTTCATCATCCGCCAGGGCATGCTGAACGACGCCGCCTGATCGTATGCCGTGCGCCCAACAATATTCGGAGAATCCCATGTACAAGACTCTTTCCATCGCGACTCTGACCCTTCTGTCCCTGGCGGCAGGCCCCGCCCTGGCTCATAGCGGACATCATCCGTCCGGACTCGGTGCTGGCCTCGCCCATCCCTTTACCGGCGTCGATCATTTGCTGGCCATGCTCGCCGTCGGCTTTGTCGCCTTCAGCCATGGCCGCAAAGGGCTGGCACTGCCTGCCGCGTTTCTGGCCTTCATGTTGGTGGGAGCGGGCCTTGGCTTTGCCGGTATCGCACTGCCTGCTGTGGAAACCGGCATTGCCGTATCTGTTCTGGTGCTCGGCCTGATGCTGACATTCTCCCGTCAAGTCCCAATACTCGCGGGCGTTCTATTGACGGGTGCCTTTGCGGTGTTTCATGGCTTCGCCCACGCGGCGGAAATGAGCGCGGGAAGTTCGGCGGGGCTTTATATGCTCGGGTTTATTTCTGGCACCGCACTTCTGCATGGCCTTGGACTAGGACTGGGTGCTCTGACACTGCATGCGCAACAACGCTGGATTACCACGATCGCAGGCGTGGGCACGGCGGGTATCGGTGCGGTGATGTTGTTCGTTTAAGACGTCCCTGACTTCAAGGCTCCTGCGTCGAGCCTTGCGAGCATGCACATTCCCTCCCCCTGCCAAGGGGGAGGTTAGGGGGCCCGCCTAGGG
>JAEZAA010000146.1 GCA_023430625.1 Pseudomonadota bacterium | reverse complement strand
AGGTTGTCGCCGATGATCGGCAGGTAGGACTCGTTGATCAGCTTGTTGCGCACGAAGGTCGCCAGGGGCCGCGCCTTGAAGTCCGCCAGTCGCAGGCGGTCCCGCTCCCGCTGGAGAAACTGCAGGCGCGCGGCCTGGTAACGCTCAAACGCCGGAATGGTCACCGACTGGTGGTGGGACAGGCGCTGGATGAACTCATCCAGGCGCAACACCAGGGTTTGGCCCTGCAGGCTGGGGTGCTGCCCCAGCAGACCCGGAATGGACTGCTCCAGATCCACTTCCCGCACCTCGCGGGGCACGGGAATCTCGGTCGCCACCAGCGCCACGGCTTCATCCAAATAGCGCAGCCGTTCCGTCAGGCCCTCGCGCTTGATCCAGGCTGCCAGCCAGGCGGTAGCCGTGGGCCAGGCGCTGTCCGCTTCACCCTCGTGAAGCTTCAGGCTGTCGTGAAAGCCTTTCCACAGGCCCGCGTCCTGCAAGGATTGCCGGAAGCGCTCTGCCAACTCTGAAGCGGCATGGGTGGTCTCGAAGGCCAGGGAGTCCTTCGCCAGCTCCTCCACCAGATATTCCGCCGCCAGTGGCAAGCTTTCCAAAGCAAAGGGCAGCTGGCGCTGTTCCACAAAGCGCCGCAGTCGGCTTTCCAATTGCCCCACCAGCGCCTTGAAGGTCTCGTCGCTGCCTAACCGCTCACGCAGTTGAACGGCGGAGCGAGCACGACTACGCCAGGCCTGGTTGTCCTTCTCATGCTGCACCTGCGCCCAGAAATAGGCCGCCTGGGCCCGGGCCGCCACCGGATAGCGCAGCGAGCCCGCCGCTTGGGCCTGGGGAATCAGCCGCTGCACAATGAGTGCGGCGTCGTGATCATGAATACCGCGCTCATAGCCTTCCCGATAGCGAGGTCCGGCAAAGTCCCGCAACCGCGCCACCAGCGCGTCCAGATCCTGCAGTTGTGTCTGGATCTCGCCCCGTTGGGAGGCCAGCTCGCCCGCCTGCAGTTCCCGCCAGAACTGGTAGGCGAGGTATTCGGCGCGATAAACACTGGAGGATTCCGACGCCAGCGTCAGGGTCCAGTAGGGTTTCAGCTCGTTCAGAACCGGATCATCCACCGGTTCGTAAAAGTCCGTGCCGGTCAGGTGCTGGGCCAAGGCCTCACCCCGTGGCAGCAGCGTCAGATCCACCTCCTGGGTGTTGACGCTGAAACGGTGGCGCGGCCCCAGCTTGATGACCTGGCCGCCTTCTTCGAAGATTTCCGCCTTGTCCCGCAGCGCCCGCACACCCTGCTCGCGCATGGCTTTGAACTTCGCGCTGAGGTCATCGGCCTTGACCGAAGCATCCAACCCCTGCAGCTCCTCGATGAGCTGGCGCAGCTTGAGATTCAGCGGATCGGACGCGAAGAAGCTGTTGACCTCGTCGGCAGTCTGGAACTTGTCCAGGCGCCGTTGCACGCTGGTGAGAATCCGGCTGGCGGCATCTTCCAGGTTCTGGGCCCGCTGTTGACGGGCGTCCAGCAACTTCTGCTTATGGGCTTCGAAGGCTTCGACGATCTCCTCGCGCTTGCTCAGGATGTCCGCCAGGAACTGGTCGAACTCACTGAACTGACTTTCCACTTCCTGCAACTGGGTGAGCAGGCGCGACAACAGCTCATCGCAACGGTCCGGGGTGTCCGCCATGGCCAGGGAGCTGGACACGCTCTGCTCCAGCAGCCGGAATTGGGCGGCGAACTGGGCCACCGCCTCAGCCGAGCCGATTTCGCGACGCTTGTTATCGGCTCGAGCCCGGCGCTGGTTGATGCGGGCATACAGCTCCGACACCCCGTCGATGATGCGGGTACGGGTGGTGGCATCGCCTTCCTGCAGGCCGGCCAGCAACTCGGACACCAGCCCCAGCCCCTGGGACTGCTGCTCGTACTGCTCGGACACCGCCTTGATCTGCTCCAGCGTCTGGGCCTCGGCCAATTGCGTGTCCAGCTCTTCCAGTTTGCTGTCGTAGCTCGCCAACGCCGTGGGCTTGGCGAGATAGGTCAGGGTTTCCTTGGACAGGCGGGTTTCGCTGGCAATGACCTGTTGTTCCAGCTCTTCGACCCGGGCCACGTCCATGTAGCGATAGTCGCGGATGGTCAGCAGATGGCCCCGATGCCGGCGCAGCTCTGCCAGGGCGTTGATAAATTGATCCGGGCGGTCCCAGCTTTCCGGGCTGATGCGGCGCAGCAGGGCAGTCTGCGTCTGCTCCGCCTCGGCCAGGGCCTGACGGGATTGCTGCTGGATCGCCTGGACTTTCTCGTACTCATCCAGAATCAGCTCGCCGGTCTCGGCGATATGACGCAAGGTCTCGTCGAGACCCTCGAGTTGTTCGGCCCCCAGCCAGTGGTAGGCGTCGAACAGGCGGGTAATGGAACGAATCAGGTCGTTGTAATGGCCGGGGCGGATATCCTCCTTGGCCAGCAGGCGCTCAATGCTGTAGAGCTCGGAGATCCCCCGCACCAGCTCGGCGTTGCCGATTTTGCCGAGAAAGCTCTGGGCGCCGCCGGCCTGGGCCGCATGTTCCTCGCTGAAAAAAGGCGTGCGCCAGATCTGCATGGCATGGACCCGGCTGGGCTCGTCGGAAGCCTGCAGCAGGACCAGACGGCCGTCCGAGAAGCGGGCATAGCCGTGGCCCTGGATGGGATTGGCCACGGCCTTGTTGATGATGTTGTAGCTGTGCAGCACCGAGCGGCCGTCTTCCGGGTGATAGAACACGAACAGCACATCCTCGCCATTGGGAGAGACGATCCGGCGCTTGAAGCGAAAATCGGTGGAGTCCAGATCAAACCGCTTGAGCTCGCCGGTCTGCAGGTAATAGCCGCTGGGATACATGATGCCGTGATTTTCCGGCAACTGGACGCAGGAGGCGCCGATCTCGTCGATCCGTACCACTACCCGCAGCAGACTGTTGTAGACGTAGTGGCGCGCCCGCTCCTCCCGGTAGGGCTTGATGCGCACCAGAATCAGATGGCCCAAAGCGGCGTAATGAAACTCCGCGTCGTCCAGGGATTGGGTCTGATCTTCCACCGGGTCGGCATAGATCCCCTGGCCGGACTGGGTGTTATTCTCCACCTTGAAGGTGATGTCGCCCTGGACGTTGTCAACGAACAGCTGGTCCAGGATGTTGATGTGGGGATGGCGCCCCTGCACCACCTGATCCCGGCCCACGACGATCCAGTCGAAATCGGTTTTGGGCGGCAGGGCTACATCCCGCTCGCCCCGATTATCCAGATACTCCAGCACCTCGCCGGCCGATGACAGCGACCAGCGGAACACCCGGATGTCCGACTCCTTCTCGCCAATCCGGAAGTTGGCCAGCAACTTGCCGTCCCGCACTGCCAGTTGCTGCAACCAGGGGGCTTTGTAGAAGGTATAGAGCTCGGTGAAGTCGGTCTGGAACCGGCTGTTATCCAGGAAACTGCCCTGCACCGGCTGGTGAATAAACTCCAGCCCCTCCGCACCTTCGTGCAACTGGTACAGGGAGAAGACGTCCTCCACCGCCGTGGTCTTCTGCAAGCCCTTGAAGACGTTGTAGCCCAACAGGATGTACTGGCCGACCCGCACCGTGTCCCGCGCCACGCAGTTGTGCTCGGTCCGCGCCCGGGCTCGGCCGATCACCTCCAGCCCGGTGCTACCAAACTCGGCCAGGCGCTGCTGGTTCAGTTGCTCGATACGCTGCTTGAGGTCGCGGCCCTGCTCCAGCAGGCGGCGGCGAATCACGTCGTAGGCGCCGCCCTGGGCGACGGCCTGGGATACAAGGTCCTGTTGAATGTCCGTGGTCATGCCGAGTCCAGATGAAAGGTTGTGGGGGGCGGTGTGGTGTCTTGGGTGGCAGGGGTGCGCACAGTGTCGCCTTCCCGTCGGGAAGACTAAGGTCAGCTCGTTAACCTCCCCCCTGGCAAGGGGGGATTGAGGGGGGTCAAGCGGACCATCAGACGAGCTCTAAGGCCCTGCCTGAGAGCGACCCCACCCCAACCCTCCCCTTGGCAGGGGAGGGAGTTAAACCTGCAACCTGGACGATCTGTGCATCGCCCTCTAGAAGAGGGTTTTTAACCCGCCAGATCGTCCGTGCCAGTCGCCCCACCGAGCGTGCTGCCAGCAGTCTTCACCACCGGCTCCTTGCCACCAATCGCCAGCAAGCGATTCAGCGCCGCCTGCACGTTGGGATTGCGGGCCACGCCTTCCAGCCCCTTGCCCACCGACAGGCCCTTGGCGAACTGCTCGAAGTACTCGCCCTGGCCACCCACGATTTCGATCTTGGCCTTCTGCAGCGCCGCGGCCAGCACATCGGCTTGCTCCTTGGCGATTTCCTTGTTGGCCTGGATCGACGCCATGGTTTCCTGAATGGCTGCATCCAATTGGCGCGTCATCATCTCGAAGTCGCGTGCCTGGGGCGACATCTGCGCCATGGAATCGAACTTGTCCACCAGGCCCTGGGCTTCCGCCTTGGCCTTGACCAGCAGCGTGTTGGCCGCCGCTTCGCCCTGCTCGCG
>JAEZAA010000072.1 GCA_023430625.1 Pseudomonadota bacterium | reverse complement strand
AGCCGAGCAGCTGGGCATCAGCGTCAAGACCGTGGATCTCTACCGCTCCCGGGTGATGAAACGCATGCAGGCCGACAGCCTGCCGGCACTGGTAGGAATGTGTATCGGGGTGGGGTTGGTGGAGCCTTTCAGTTTGCAGGCTTTGGAACGTTGAGGCGGTTTGAGGCTGTCCATAAACCAAAGTGCGTGGTAATACATTGCTTCGACGCGTTGGCTGCATGACCGGTGGAGCCGAGGAGCACGGTACGTCGGAATTTCATTTGATGGTGTTACCGCCGTTGTGCAGGCAGGGAGCATTAAGGATCTGGTTTAAGGAGAAGGGCATGATTGGCATTCGTAGGGGCGTGCTGGCCGCAACGATGGTTTTTACTGCAGGATGCGATTCGGTTTCAGGCTATCTGGACATGCGCTCCCAACTCAAGGAAATGGAAACATCGCTGTCTGCGCTTCAGCAGGAACATGCCGATCTGGTGGCTCGCTACCAGACTCTGCAACTGGAGAATGAGGAGCTGAAGACCATACTGGCCAAGCGTGGCAACATCCGTAACCTCTATGCACGCTAGGAGCTGTCCATGTCACTCAATCAAGAAACTGCTCCTCAGCGCCCAAACAGAATCTCCGGCTTCAAGAAACTTGCACGCCGGCTGGGCAGTAATGGCCGGTCGGTGCCGGCAGTATCGGCCTTGGCAGCGTGCATTTTCATCGCACTGTTCAAGGCGTCAGTCAACTGGCCAGTGATTGGGGGCGGTATGCACCTGATCGTGTTCTGGCCGCCAATGTTGATATTGATCTTCCTGACCAGTTACCGGGCGATCCGGAAGATCAATGCCTACGTGGCCGAACATATTACGGACCATCCGATAATCAAAAGGATTGCTGCGAAACCTCTTGCTTCTTTCCTGGTGGCAGCCTCCTTGTCGGTCACGCTGTCGTGCAGCATGGCAGTGTTTACCTACACCATGAGCTGGAGCGCCTTTCCCATAGTGGTTGGCGGTTTTCTGGTGGTGGCCGGAGCGATTCACGCACTCAGTTTTCGTGGCTATCTGAAGAGCGAGGTGGCCGAAGTCAGCCGTGGCTATATCGCTGTGGGCGCAGCCAGCTTGCTGATGGTTATCGCCTATCTGTTGAAAACGGTGCTGGGCGACTTTGTCGAGCTCGATCCGATGAGCCCCGAGCTTATCGAGTTGGTGCGGGAAACAGTGAACCACCCCAACTACGTGTTCGAAAGTGTTGCCCGAACAGTCGTTTTTCTGGATATGAACGTTCTGAGTCTGGGCAATGTGGAAGGGCTGACGCGTAGTTTGGTGATCATGCTGCTTTTGCTGACCACCTCGGCAGTGCCTTTTGTTTCACTGGCCCTCTTCATGCGTTCGCTTTATGAAGTGGTCTGGCACGCTACAACACGTCCAAAACGTCATGCCGCTGCTCAAGACCAAACCGTGCCAACAGTCGAGCCCGCAGAAGTGGCCGGGGAAGACCTATCAGACGAAGCTCCGGCGATCCCCCTTGAGGAAGTGCCACCGGTGATCACCGGAATCAATCACATCACCTTCTCCGTAAAAGATTTACATGCATCTCTGGCGTTTTACCGGGATTTGCTGGGCATGACACTTCAGGTCAGTTGGGATGCTGGCGCTTATCTGACAGCAGGTGACGCTTGGATATGCCTGAGTCTGGGGCACACCAGCTCAGCAGATGACTATACCCATATTGCATTCAGCTCACGTGAAGAGGGCTTTGATCAACTGCGAGGCAGACTGCGGGCGGCAGGGATTCAAGAGTGGAAGGTCAACACCAGTGAGGGTGACTCGTTGTATGTGCTTGACCCAGATGGTCATCGTCTTGAACTTCATTGCGGCACGTTAGCCAGCCGTTTGGCAGACATGAGGAGATCGCCCTATCCGGGCACATTGTTCGCTGAAGAGTCCCAGTGATGGCAACTGCAAAGGTTGTGCTCTGTGAGGCGATGATGGAACCCTTTACCCTGCAGCCACGCTGAGGATCGGGCCGATGGACCGGGCAACCCTTGCGGTTGCCCGGTATGCGTTTACAGCGGGTAGTTCTTCAGCTCCCGGGCGATCAGCAGGCGCTGGATTTCGCTGGTGCCTTCGTAGATCTGGGTGATGCGCGCATCGCGGTACAGCCGTTCCACCGGGTAATCCTCCAGATAGCCGTAGCCGCCGTGGATCTGCACGGCGTGAGAGCACACCTGCTCGGCGATCTCGCTGGCGAACAGCTTGGCCTGGGAGGCTTCCGACAGGCAGGGTACACCCTCGGTACGCAGGCGCGCGGCGTGCAGGATCAGCAGGCGTGCGGCGTTGATGCGGGTGTGCATGTCCGCCAGCATGTTGGCCACGCTCTGGTGCTCGGTCAGGGGTACACCGAACTGGGTGCGTTCGCGGGCGTAGGTCAGCGCTGCCTCGAAGGCCGCACGGGCGATACCCACGGACTGGGCGGCGATGCCGATGCGGCCGCCTTCCAGGTTGGACAGGGCAATGGCCAGACCCTTGCCGCGGGGGCCGAGCAGGTTGGCCTCGGGGACGCGGCAGTTGTCCAGGGTCACGGCGCAGGTGTCCGAGCCGCGGATGCCCATCTTGTGTTCCATGCGTTCGATCTTGAAGCCCGGGGTGTTGGTGGGGACCAGGAAGGCCGACAGACCTTTCTTGCCCAGTTCCGGGTCGGTCACCGCGAAGACGATGGCCAGGTGCGCGCGCTTGGCGTTGCTGACGAACTGCTTGGCGCCGTTGAGTACCCACTCGCCGTTTTCCAGTACCGCGCGGGTGCGCAGGTTGTTGGCTTCCGAGCCAGCCTGGGGCTCGGTCAGGGCGAAGCAGCCGATCTTGCGGCCGGCGGCCAGATCCGGCAGCCAGGCTTCCTGCTGTTCGGGGGTACCGAAGTTGAGCAGGGGGCCGCAGCCCACGGAGTTGTGGATGCTCATCATGGCGCCGGTAGCGCTGCAGCCGGCGGCGATTTCCTCGACCGCCAGGGCGTAGGCGACATAGTCGACGTAGCTGCCGCCCCATTCCTCGGGCACCACCATGCCGAGCAGGCCGAGTTCGCCCATCTGGCTCACCACGGCCTCGTCGATCCAGCCGGACTTGTCCCACTCGGCGGCCCGGGGCGCCAGCTCGCTCTGGGCGAACTGGCGGGCCATGTCGCGGATCATCCGCTGGTCTTCATTGAGTTCGATATCGTGC
>JAEZAA010000041.1 GCA_023430625.1 Pseudomonadota bacterium | reverse complement strand
GACACGGGTCTGGAACCGGATCTATGACGGGGTTCGGATTCACAACATCGAAGCCGTGCAGGAAGTGGCCAAGGAAAATGCCATCGTCTATGTGCCTTGCCACCGCAGCCACATCGATTACCTGCTGCTGTCCTATGTCCTGTTCCACAACGGGCTGATGGTTCCGCACATCGCGGCGGGCATCAACCTCAACATGCCCGTGGTCGGCTCCATCCTGCGCCGGGGCGGCGCCTTCTTCATGCGCCGCAGTTTCCGTGGGAACAGGCTGTATGCCGCCGTCTTCAATGAATACATGCATACGATGCTGACCCGTGGCTATTCGGTGGAATACTTCGTGGAAGGCGGGCGTAGCCGGACTGGCCGCACCCTGCCGCCCAAGGGTGGCATGATCTCCATGACCCTGCGCAGCTTCCTGCGCGACCATCGCAAGCCCGTTGTGTTCGTGCCGGTCTACGTGGGCTATGAAAAGATCCTGGAAGAGCGCACCTATCTGGGTGAGCTGCGCGGTAAGAAGAAGGAAAAGGAATCGGTCTTTGGCCTGTTCAAGACCCTGGGCAATTTGCGCAACCGCTTTGGCAAGGTCACCGTCAATTTTGGCGAACCCATCTATCTGGCGCAGTTCCTGGACCAGGAGCAGCCCCACTGGCGGGAACAAGCCTACGACGCCGAGTACCGCCCTGCCTGGCTGAACACCGTGGTGGATCGTCTGGCCGAGCAGATTGCCATTCACATCAATGACGCCGCCGCCATTAACCCGGTTAACCTGACCGCTCTGCTGCTGCTTTCCACGCCGCGCCAATCCATGGACGAGCGCATCCTGGTGCAGCAACTGGATATGCTGGTCAAGCTATTGCGTACCAGCCCCTATAGCAAGGTCATGTCCTATCCGGAAGGCGAGCCCACCGACTGGATGGCCTATACCGAAAGCATGGGGCTGATCCAGCGCCAGCACCACGGCCTGGGCGACATCATTTTTGCCGAAGGCCAGTCTGCCCTGCTGCTGACCTATTATCGCAATAACGTTCAGCACCTGATCGCGATACCGGCCCTGATCGCCAGCCTGTTCCGCAACAACAACACGATCCCCCGGGAACATGCGGTGTATCTGGTAGGCTCCATCTACCCCTATGTCCGCTCCGAGCTCTTCATGCACTGGAGCAAGGAAGAGATCGATTCGCTGGTGGATCACTGGATCGATGTCATGTGCCGCAACAACCTGCTGGTGCATGAAGACGGGCATCTGTCCCGCCCACCCACGGGCTCCAGCGAATTCGTCATGCTCGACACCCTGTCCCGCATGATGTTGCAGACCCTGGAACGCTATTACATCGCCATGTCCATCCTGCGTCGGGTGGGACCGGGCAAGCTGACCGCCAATGAGCTGGAGGAGAAGAGCAGCCTGCTGGCCCAGCGCATGTCGATTCTCTATGGCCTCAACGCGCCGGAGTTCTTCGACAAAACCCTGTTCCGCAACTTCATCAAGCATCTGCAGATCAACGAGATCCTGCAGCAGGATGAGAACGGCCACCTCGCCCACCGGGAAGACATGGAAGGCATTGTGGACGATGCCCGCCTCGTACTCGACGCGGACATGCGCCAGAGTATCCTGCAGGTCACCCAGACCCTGGCAAGCCAGATTGAAGGCCCCAGCGTGGAATGACCCTGGATCTGTTTGCCGAGAACAATGCTGACCGGCCGCTCCGGTCTCCGGACGAGCGGCCAAAGTCTTCCCAAGACCTGCTAAAGCCGCCGCTGAACTTGCGGCAGCAGGTTCTGGATCGCACCTACAGCTGCCTGCGACTGGCCGGCGACCATTTTGGCCGCCAATTCCCATTGCCGGATGTCCGCTTCGACCTGAGAGGCGCCAGCGCTGGGCAAGCCGTCTTTATTCGCCAGGGACGCAAGGAGGACATCCGCCTGCGCTTCAACGACCAGTTGATGCTGAAAAATCCTGATGAATTTCTCAGCCAGGTCGTCCCCCACGAAGTCGCCCATCTGGTCGCACGCCTGGTGTATGGCCGCCGCATTCGCCCCCACGGTCCTGAGTGGCAGTCTGTGATGCGCGATGTGCTGGGCGTGGCGCCCCAGGTCCGCCATCAGATGGATGTGCGCGACATCGCCCTCTCGCGCCCACGGCATCTCTACCACTGTGCCTGCCCGCAACGGGAGCATTGGCTGAGCAGCATCCGCCACAACCGCGTCCAGCGCGCGGAGCAGCGTTACCTTTGTCGCACCTGCCGCCAGCACCTCTGGTACGGCGGCCAGAGCGGATCCCCTCCCATTCCCTGACCTTCCATTCAGGATTGCTTGTCATGTTCAGCATTTGAACTTAGGCTACACTTCTCAACGGGTTCCAGGTGCCTCGGATTGGAGTAATTTCATGGCAAAGAAAGAAAAGAACGGCGTGGTAAAGAAGAATATCGACAAAATCGGTGGCTTGATTTCCAAGGAGATCCAAAAGGCCGCCGAACAGCTGCATGATATTGTCGGCGACTTCTCCAAACAGGCCGAAGAACTGCAAAAGCAAATTCGCGAACCTCTGAAGAAGTTCCTGACGGATATCGAAGATCTGCGGGATCGCGAACTGAAAAAGATTCAGGGCGAGTACCAGCGTGTGATCGGCGAACTTTCTTCCCTGCAGGAAGTGGTCTCGGAAAAATTGGGTGGCGCCATTCCACCGCTCAAGAAGTCTGCAAGCACCGCCAAAAAGTCCCAATCTGCGGCAGCTCCCTCTACGCCTGCCAAAGCGACTCCAGTAAAAGCCGCTGCAAAAGCTGCACCCGCAAAATCAGCTCCGGCCAAATCCGTTGCCAAGCCCAAAGCAGCTTCAGCGCCAAAGCCGGCAGCCAAGCCAAAAGCAGCGGCCAAGCCGGCACCCGCCAAAGCCCCCGCCAGCGCAAAACAAGCCGCCAAGCCAGCAGCCAGCAAGCAGACCGCCGCACCCGCGAAGGCACCTGCCGCCAAGAGCACGGACAAGGCCGCCACTGGCAAAGGTGATGACCTGACCAAGCTGACAGGCGTGGGCCCGGCCCTGGCAAAGAAACTCAATAGCGCCGGTATCACCCGCTATGCCCAGATCGCCACTCCCAGTGCCGCCGACCAGAAGGCCCTGGATGAGATCGGACGCGTCAAAAACTCCGATAAGTGGGCAGCCGAAGCAAAAGCCTTGATGGCGTAAATCCCTCGCCATCGACAGCGCCCGAGGGGACTTTTGCACGTCTCGGGCGCTAAGATGACAGCCTGATTTGTCTCATCGTCTCCTCAAATCGACACCTTTAACTGCCTAATAAAGCACGACTTTAGCGACCAAACTCCAACAGGGTCGCCCACAAGCGACAGTCCGCTTACAATTTTTTACAGAATATCAGGAGCTTAGCCTCCACCCGCCATTGCTACTGCTGCCCCCGACCGATAGGGTAACGACGTTCCCCGGTCACCCGACAATACCAAGAGACATACCCAGAGCCCATGCCCTACCACTTTGTCCTGTTCTGCGCTCGCCTTGGGCGCCTGAGCCTCGCTTTGTGCCTGTGCCTGGCAGCCTCATTGGCCCATGCCATTGCCAAGCCGCCATTCGACCATCGCGACTACCGTCACCTGGTCCTGGAAAATGGCCTGGAAGCCACACTGGTGTCCGATGCCAAGGCTCGTCAGGGTGCACTGGCCCTGGAAGTCGAGGTGGGCAGCTTTGCCGATCCCAGCCACCTCGGTGGACTGGCCCATTTGATCGAGCACGCGCTCCTGCTGGGCGACAGCACCCAGCCAGATGGCCGCCTGCGCGAGTTCGTGGGGCGTCACGGCGGCAAGCAGAACGGTCAAACCAGCTATGAGTTCACCCGCTATCAAGTGAGCCTGGATACCGACGCCCTGCCGGAAGCACTGGCACGGTTCGGCCATTTGCTGGCAGCTCCCCGCTTCGACGCCAAGGCCATTGCCAACGAAGTGCGGGTGGTCGACGAAGAGTTTGCACTGGTCAAGCGAAAGACGCTGTGGCGGTATCGGGAAGCCCTCAAAGCCCTCACCGAACCCGAGCATCCGTTTCGCAAGTTTGCCGCAGGCAGCACAGCCAGCCTAGGCCACCTGTCTGCAACCGAGCTGCACGCCGCCGCCCGCGATTTCATGAAGTCGCACTATACGCCAGACCGGATGCGGCTTGTCGTCGTGAGCAATCAGAGCCTGGACCAGCTGGAAGCATCGGTTCGCGCCTCGTTTTCGAACCTGGAGAACCACCAGACGCCCCAGGCCGCCGCCGCACCGCTGCTGCAGAGCGCGAAGCTGCCGGCCCGCCTGGAAATACGCACCACTGGCGAAGGGCCGCCCCTGAACCTGTTGTTCCCCCTGCCTGAGGATCTCGACACCAGTCTCTACAAGCCCGTGGAATACCTGCGCTATGCGCTGGAGCACCAAGGGCCGGGTTCGCTGCAAGCGCTACTGAAGAGCCAGGGCGACATTCATCAGTTGAGCCTGCAATCCGGCCTCGACCTGGGCGGCCAGCAGACCCTGTCGCTCGCCTTGGCCCTGACCGCGCAAGGTGTGGCCAACCCCGAGCGGGTGTTGCAGAAGGTGTTTGCCGCCCTCGCCACACTCCGGGAGCGGGCCGTTAATCCCGAGCTTTATGAGTCCTTCCGCAGCCTGCTCGCGGTTCAGGAGTTCATGCCGTATAAGGGCGAAGCCGGCGATTTCGCCAATGACCTGCTGCGCCAGCAACGGGATTACGACATCAAAGACATCCGCCGCGGCGAGTTCCGGGTCGCCCCCTTCAATGCCGAGCGCCTGGGCTATGCGCTGGCCGCGCTCGATCCCCGCAACGCCCTGATCATTCTGGCCCATCCGGACGCCAAGACCGACCAGGTTTCGGCGGATTTTGGTACCCAATATGGCTTGCACCCCGTTTCGGCGGAGCAGTTGGAACAATGGGTCGCTCTGGAGCCCATGGATGAACTTGCCCTGGCCGAAGTTGCAACGGCCCTGCCCAAGGATCTGCGGGTCAACCAGCAACCCAACGCGGAGCGCCCGGCGCTGGTGTACGAAAGCGAGCGCGTTCAACTCTGGCATGCCTTCAATCGCATGGGCGACACGCCCCGGGCATTGCTGTACGTTGCCATCGACAGCGCCGAGTTTGGCGATTCCGTCGAACACCGGGCGGCGGGCGAACTCTGGCTGGAGGCCCTGCAGCGCCGCCTGATCCCGTTGCAAAAACGCGCCGCCCGCAGTGGCCAGTCCCTGGAGCTGTACAGCCACAGCCGCGGACTGACCCTGAAGATCAATGCCTTTCGCGACCGGGTCGAAACCCTGGCGCGGGAGGCCCTGCAGGTCATCGCCGAGCCGCTGTCGCAAAGCGATTACGTCAGAGCCAGGAGTGCGCTCTCCCGGCGTCTGAGTTCACCGAAGCACAAATATGCGTTCGAACCCCTGTTCGATGAAGCCAAGGACATCCTCATGCACAGCCTCTGGCCGGCCGCCGACATGCAACGAGCCGTTGACGCGCAGACAGCCGAGGACTTCGCCGCGTTTCGGGATCAATTGTGGCAACGGGGCGAATTCGTCGCCATGAGCTTTGGTCAAATCGACAAAAAAGAGCTGGATGCCATTCACCTGTTGCTGAACCAGAATGCCCAGCCAGCGCCCAATGCA
>JAEZAA010000004.1 GCA_023430625.1 Pseudomonadota bacterium | reverse complement strand
TTTGTTGGCGCCCCCGTTCGCCGCCCCGTGCCGGCGAACGGGTCGAACTTTTCGCATCACCTAGACAGAGGATTTGAACCATGCGCGCTGATCAATGGGCTGTTGCGGCCCTTGCGTCCGGTGCCATCCTCCTGGCAGGCCAGGCTCTGGCGGAATCCCTCGACGAGCGGTCCTCTGACATGGAATTGCTGCTTGATAATGCAGCGGTCTCCCTGTCGGAGCTAGAGGAATCCCGCGGACGGCAGGACATTCAGCTGGACATCGATGAAATCCAGGCATCTTTTCAACAAAACCAGGGTGAGCAGACTGCTCTGTTAAAGGACAACCTGCTCAACTCTAATCTGACCGGCGACAACTATATTGGCGGCCAAGCGTTAAACGGCGTCAATGGTATTGCCACGGTAATCCAGAACACTGGCAACCAGGTCATTATTCAGGATACAACCATGGTCAACATCATGATGCAGCCCTAATCGCTGTCCTTGATATCGACCAGCCACTTGGAACAGACGGAAAACGTTCATGTCTTTCATTCGAGACTTCGTCCGGAACTGGACATTGATTGCGCTTTCGTCTGTTCCGTTTTTACCGGCTCATGCCGGCACCATCCAGTTGCCAGGAATTGGCGCACCACTGGATGTGCCTGTCACAAGTTACAAGGAAGCCCGTTTCCAGACCGTTCTGAAGCAGGAACGGGACTTCAGCTGCGGGTCCGCAGCACTGGCCTCTCTCCTGAGCTTTCACTATCAGGATCCGGTTTCGGAACAACAGGTGTTTGAAGCCATGTTCGAAGCCGGGGATCAAGAACGCATCCGGCGCCAGGGGTTCTCCCTGCTGGACATGCGCAAATACCTCCAGAGCCGCGGATACAAAGCGGATGGTTTTCGTATTCCGCTGGATCTTCTGGCCGCCAAGGCCAGCGTACCGGCCATTGTGCTGATCAACACCAACGGCTACCGCCATTTCGTGCTGCTGAAAGGGGTCACACCCCAGCGCGTGCTGATTGGTGATCCGGCACTTGGCATACGCGCCATGGATCGCACCAAGTTTGAAGGGATCTGGGATGGCATGGTGTTCCTGATCCGCAGTCACGCCGACTTGGGTCGCGCCAACTTCAATCTGCTTCAGGAATGGGAAATTGATGGCAGGCCACCCTTTGGCACGGCCTTTGTGAATGAAGGACTGTCCAATTTCCTCTTGTTACTCCCACGTCAGCACGATTTTTAGGGGCTAATCATGAAACAGGGCCAACTCCTACTGAGAATCCTCACGTCGAGTCTGATGTTGATTCCGTGCATATCCGTGACCATCGCCAGCGCGGCGCCAGGCTATGAGGTTTCGCCGGACTATAAGGTGTCATCAGGCAATAGCGACTCTCCAATCCAGCGTGTTTATTCAAGCCTTGACTGGCTTTCGAACCAGTGTGCCGCGCCCAAGGATGCAGAGAAATTCCAGCCCGTGTCAGTACCAAAGAACCTGTTGAAACTGGACTGGACGCCCGTCGACATCGCTGAGCTTGCGGTCGCCCGTGGTGGATTTTTGCTGCCAGGCAATGTCCAGATCGACATCGGTTTCGAAAGCACCGTGATGGTCGATGGCGTACTACGATCCCAAACCAAGCTTTTTCTGGACAACCTGTCCAACGGCCAGCTCAGTTCTGCAGGCGGCACGCCGGGCTCTGGCACGGGCTTTCAGCTCCCCTTGACCCAGGTGGTGCAGAACAGCCTGGACAACCAGGTCATCGAATCCCTGAAAGTGCTGGACATCAAGATCAGCAACCTTGGCCAAGCCCAATTTGGGCCGCTTCATCAGCTGATGAACATGCAACTGGTGGAGTCACTGCGCTAGCGGAACCTTGCCTACCGATGTCCAGGTGTGAGGCCAGCAGGCCCAGCACCTGGCATTGCCCGTTCCACCCGGTCGAATTGCCCAGCGTCCTGCTGGGCAATTTCAGACACCAGATCCTGCCAATCGCTTCGCCTAAAACGTAAAGGGCGTACGCAGCGTCAACTGAATATCCGGTGCTTGCTCGGTGACCCCAATGCCGAGGGATACGCCCAATTGGGTCTGCTTGGTCAAGGCCTGGTTGATGCCAATCATGAACGAGCCCACCTGATAGCGATCGAAGGTAGCATCAATCTTGGACTTGGCGCCCTCGACCCAGGTGCGGTTGATTGTGCTGTGGTCATAGCCGAGGCTGAACGATGTCCGTTCATTGATGGCGAAACCCAGACCGAAACTGAACCCTACCGCATCACCCGGGTCGATGGTCCAGCCATACTTGGGCCCCCAATCCCGTTCGACGTTGCAGAGATAACTGATGTTCCAGTACAGAACCGCCGGATCACTGGGATAGACCATGCTCAATGCCGGCTGGATTGCCCAGAAGCCGGAGCCGGTGGGCTGCTCCGCGAAGACGAAGCCCAACTCCTTGCCGTTCTGGTCCTTCAGCACCCGGCGGTCGATCTGGAACGGACTGGTACCGGTGTGGCTTTTAAACCGCAGGCTGCCGGTAAAGTACGGCGGGCTTCCCGCATTGAACTGGTACTGGATCGCCCCTTCGATATCCCCCAGCCCATCGCCTTTGGAGTTATTGACGATATCCACCGGTGAGCCATCGAACGCCTGGCGTTCACGAATACTTTCCTTGGTCTGCACGTAAGGCACTTTCAGGCTGAGTTGCAGCCGATTATGAAAGGCATAGCGAAAGCCAATGGCGCCGACCAAGGTGTCGCGCTGGACCTGGCTGACGTTAATCAGACCCACCACCAGCGCGGGAATGATGGTGAAGCCCTCAACGGCGACCACTGTCGAGCTGTTGTGGCTGTAGGAAATGGACGGCTCGATGGTGAACTTACCGCCGGCTCCCAAGATACTGCGCTCCTCGAACAGGGTCACCACCTCGGTCGAGCGCGCCTCGGCCGCGGCGGCCTGCTGCTCCTGTCCGACTGCCGCCGGTGTGTCCTCCTGCTCAAGTGCCCCTTGTGCTACGACAGGCTGGGCAAACGCCAAGCCTATCAACCCCATCCAGAGGGCGCCCTCGACGCCGGTCCTTTTGCTACTCATGGAACATCCTTTTCCGACTAGGTTTTCTATATCACTTGGTTATTTTTGAGTGGTTTATTCTTCGTTTACGTTCATGCCAGCGGTTGCAAGCCTTGCCCCCGAAACGACGACCTGGGTCGGGTCCACCGACCAACTCCGCCGTCAGCCCCTAGGCGTTTGTCACCTCACCGGACTCCTTGCGCACTAGGCAGTATTTATCCATTAACCGGTATAACGACAGGCGCGATATGTTGAGCAGGCGCGCCGAGGCGGAAATGTTGTACCCAGTGCACTTGAGACTTTGCTGGATCACTTCCCGCTCAGCCTTGGCACGTGCTTCAGTCAACGTCATCAATGGCAGATTCCGCAGGTGAATGGAATCACCGAAACCAAGATCGTCCAACTGAATGATATCTGATTCACACATTACCGCTGCTCGCCGCACCCGGTTCACCAGTTCCCGCACATTACCGGGCCAGCTATGGGCTTTCATGGCTTCCAGCGCACTGGCGCTGAACCGCTTGCGGCCTCGGCCCTGCTC
>JAEZAA010000294.1 GCA_023430625.1 Pseudomonadota bacterium | reverse complement strand
ATTAATTAATAGTGCACAGACATAAGGATAGTTTGATTTGGCGGTGGTGGCTGGCAGCGATTTGGAATGCATCAAACTAATGACGAAGTGGCCGTACAACCCGTCAGGGAAGTACTGGCTTGAAGGGTTGTACGGTGACTTCCGCATAAACGCCAGCATGCCGGTATGGATCGGCTTCGGCCCAGACCTTGGCGTCCTCCAGGGACGAGAATGCGGCAACGATCAGACTTCCGGTAAATCCGGCAGAGCCCGGGTCCATGCTGTCGATCGCGGGGAAGGGGCCGGCCAGAAGCAAGCGGCCCTCCTGCTTCAATTGTTCCAGACGTGCCAGGTGTTCCGGGCGCGTGGATTTACGTTTCTCCAGGCTGTCCGGAACGTCCTTGCCGATGATGGCGTAGTAGTTGGTCATAAGTCAGGAATGCCCTCGTGTGCCGGCACAGAATAGGCCGGGTTATTCCGAATCCTGTTTAACAGGCTGGTTGTCGCTGCGTTCTGTGGCATCAAGGTAGCGGGATAGGAATAAAGCCTGAATCACGACGAAAATGATCGTCAGGCCAAGTAACCCGAATAGTTTGAAGTTAACCCAAACCGGCTGGCTGAAGTTATAGGCAACATAAAGATTCAAGATACCGCTGATGGTAAAGAACCATACCCAGGCCAGATTGAGATTGCGCCAGGCGTTGGCTGGTAATTCGAGATTTTCCTCAAGCATGCGCTGCAGGATGTTCTTTTTGCCAATAAATGCACTGCCCAATAAGGCAGCGGCAAAAATCCAGTTCACAATGGTTGGCTTCCACATGATGAAGGTGTCATCGTGGAAGGCAAGTGTCAGGCCACCCAGTACAACGACAAATAACAGGGTAATCAGATGGGCGCGCTGTACTCGACGCTCCTTGAACCAGGTATAACCAACCTGCAGGATAGTGGCACCAATCAGAACGGCTGTTGCGTGATAGATATTGTCTGTAACCTTATAAACAATAAAAAAGATAAGAACTGGAAAAAAGTCGAACAGAAATTTCATGATGTGGTTTCAATTATGCGAGATGTTGTGAATCATACTGCATCCAGAGAGCTACTTGTAGACCGACGTCATGTTGCGACAAACCACGCCTCGAGACGTTTTATACCGCATTGCAACCCATGATTGGAGCGGCGGGCGTCACTTGAAAGCAACCGCCAATCCAGAGCATTAATCAGAGCAGCATGACTCAACGTAGTACTGAAAGGCACCGCAGCGACATTGATCTCCATATGCACAGTACCGCCTCCGATGGCAGTCTTACGCCAACGGCGCTGGTCGAGCGTGCGGCGACGCTAGGCGTTCAAACCCTGGCCCTTACTGACCATGATACAGTCGCGGGACTTGCCGAGGCGAAGGTGGCCGCACAGGCGCTTGGAATCGGGTTCATTGCAGGTGTGGAATTTTCCTGCGTATGGAATGGCATGACCCTTCATGTCGTGGGCCTGAATGTGGACCTGGAGCATCCTGTGCTGGAAAAGGCCGTGGACACGCAGCAGTCAAATCGGTTGATGCGGGCTCGTGCGATTGCCGACAAACTCGAACGCCTGAAACTTGGTGAGGTCTGGAACTCGGTTAGTAGCGATCTGGGGGATAAGGTTCCCGCCCGGCCGGACTTCGCCCGCTACTTGGTGGAGCGCGGGTACGTGGATTCTCCGCAACAAGCGTTTGAGCGTTATCTCGGCGCCGGCAAGGTGGGGGACGTCAAACAGTATTGGCCGGAGTTGCCTGAAATCCTGGACTGGATCAAGCAGGGCGATGGTGTTGCAGTTCTGGCCCATCCGGCGCGGTATAAGATGACCACGGCGAAGCTGAGGCGTCTTCTCGTCGAATTTAAGGCAGATGGCGGCATGGCCCTGGAAGTGGCATTGCCTAACATAGACTCTGGTCGCCTGGGATTGATGTCAGAGCTGTGCCAGCGCCATGACCTGCATGCCTCCTGCGGGAGCGATTTCCATGGACCCGGTTCATGGCAGGAAATCGGGCGGTTTCCACCGCTTCCATCCAGCGTAAGGCCGGTCTGGGAGCTCTGGCCTTCGTTCTCCTTGTGAGTTCTGGCCCATGCTGCTTTGGTCCCGCGCCGTTCCTGGCAATCAGTTTGACCTCTTAGTCGATGGCGAGGAATGCGCCCAGGCTATCCTGGCTGCGATCGATTCCGCCGAGCATTACATCCTGGTTGAGCATTATCTCGTCGAGCCCGGATACTTTTCCGCTGCGCTGTTTCGTGCATTACGCAATGCGGCGGAGCGTGGGGTTCAGGTCCGGGTGGTGCTGGATCATTTTGGTTCGCTGGGAGTTATTGGGCTGGTACGGGAGCTGTTGGATCATCCAGGCATTCAAGTGGTCTGGTTCAATCCAATCCAGATGATCAAGTGGGTCGCGAACCTTCGGCGGGATCATCGAAAGTTTATTCAGATCGATCAGCAGGCCGCGTTTGTAGGCGGTTTTTGCATTACCGACCGCTTTTGGCCAGGCCCCAATTTATTGTTGCGCGAGCAGGGTAAGGCTGCGCCTTGGCTGGACGTCGCCGTGCGTATTCAGGGGCCCGTCCTGATCCATTGGCGGGAGCAGTTTTGCCGCATATGGAAACGAATTGCAGGGGAGCCCCTGGTGTTACCCGGTTTGTTCACGGACCGGTGCGGCTCTATGACGGGCAGAGCGGCCTGGGCGGAAGGGCACTTGCACCAGGGCATTCTGCGCGAGTTCCTGGCGCGTGCCCGTAAGGCACAGGATCGAATTTACATCGCGACCCCTTATTTCGCGCCCTCTTGGCGGATTCGCCGCATGTTGATGCGGGCTGCCCAGCGGGGGCTCGATGTTCGCATACTGCTGCCAGGACCGGAAACCGATCATGCCGGTGTCCGTTATGCCGGCTGGCGCTATTATAAGCGCCTGCTGCGTCATGGCGTTCGGATCTACGAGTTCCAGCCACGCTTTATCCACGCCAAGATGATCTTGTGCGACGACTGGTGCTCAATTGGCTCCTGCAATCTGGACCATTGGAACCAGCGTTGGAACCTGGAAGGAAATCAGGAGATTGACGACCCAGGATTTGCCCAGGATGTCATGGCGCTGTTCCATGACTGTTTTGAGCAGAGCGAAGAGCAACTGCTAAAAGACTGGTTGAGACCCTATTGGCGTCGGCGCTGGCTGGCATACTTTTGGGGGCGGGTGGACGCCTGGCTCATGCGGCTTTGACTGTTCCACACAATATGAGTCCGCACGGTACGAGTCCGCGTGGAATATGCGTCAAAGGGATAATGAAGAAGGCCCAAGCCGCTAGGTAGTAATCGCTCGATACCACTGCCGTGGCGGCTGCTTTCAGTCCTGGGCGTGAAACAGCAAATAGAGATCGGTTAGAACTTCGGGGATCTGTTCGCTCAATTGCTCCATGAGCTTGGGATTGGCCTTGATCTGGGTGAAATCCTCGTCGTCAAACAGGTCCGACACGGCCATGATCGGCAGAAGAAGTTCCGCCACCAGATCCTGGCGGTCTGCAAACCACTCCGCTTCATGGGCCATAAATGCCTCGACGAATCCGGCACACCAGTTGGTGAGTGCATCCCGATCTTCGTAGGTTTCCGCCGGCAGCTCAACCTGTTCCTCACCATTGAGGGCGGCGCGAATATGGCGGAATGTCCGTTCCAGGTAACTCTTCACCAGGGCGTAATCAGCCAGGCTGTCCGCTGCAACGGGTTGTCCGAATGCCTGAGAGACCCATTCATCGGATGACAGCTCCACAGGGCCGACCGCCAACGCACTCAACATGCCATGAATGCCAAAGTAATCGAGTGCGTCTTCAACAAAACGCTCATCAAACAGAATATCTTCCAACTTCGAGATCTCAGCGGACGATAAGGGTGCGGAGGAGCGATTGTTCATGAGCGTTTCCACCCTGAGGCAGTGAAAATGATGGGGGTGTCCCGTTTAAGGCGCCTAGAATACCACAGCTGCGTCTAATTACATGCCGTGGCGATTTGTCGACGAGGACTCCAAAAAGAAGAAAGGGGGCATATAGCCCCCTTTAATCACTCGTCGTAACACTTAGGCGCTGAGTACTTCGCCTAACGTGGCTCGGAATCGCCCTCGCCAGTACCTTTCTCTACGGCGGCACTGGCACCGCTGGCGGCTTCTTCGCCCTTGGTCGGTGCGGGCTTAACCGGCGCAGCTTTGGCATCAGTGCTTGCTTCTGGCGCCTTTGGCTCAGTGGCCTTAGGTTGAGTCGCTTTGGCTTCCACTGAATTAGCTGGAGCGGCGTTTGGTACAACCGGTGTTGCCTCGGCCGCTTTCGGCTCGGCTGCCTTGGGCGCAACAGGTTTTGCCGTTGCCGGATTGGCGACTGGCGCTGCCTCTGTCGAAGCTCGTTCCACCGGCGCCTGAGTACCAGATGGCGCCACTGAGGTGGACGCTGCTGGTTTTGCAGGCGTAGACGCTGCCGCTGTTGCAGCTTGAGCTGTCGACGTGGTTGTTACAGGAGCGGCAGTCGCAGTCGGTGTCGCCGCGGGTGCAGCGGTGGCCGGTGTTGCCGCAGGTGCGACAGGCGCAGCGGCCGGTTTGCTGACAGCTTCAGCGCTGGGCTGTGCGGCGCCAGACTGGGATTGCGCGGCTAACATGCGTTTGCGAACTTCACGAGGATCGTTCGGTGCGCGCTTTGGCTCCGTTGACACTGCACTCGCAGCTTCGGTTGAAGGAGCAGGCGAGGCCTTCGGCGCTGGCGTTGATGCAGGAGCAGGAGCAGGAGCAGGAGCAGGAGCGCTGGGCTTTGCAGCTGCCTCTGGTGCGGCTTTCTGCTCTGGCGCGGCTTTCTGCTCAGGCACGACTTTCTGCTCGGGAGCCGGACGACCTTGGGGCTCTGCATTTGCCTGTGCCCGAGGCTGTTCCTCGCGTGCAGGGCGGTCTGACACCTGAGGCTTGGCATCACTGGCCGTGCTTGCTTCAGCCTTGGCAGGTTCCGTTGCCGGCTTGGCAGCTTCTGTTACAGGCTTGGCAGCTTCCGGTGCAACCGAGGGTTTGACCTCGGTGGCCTTTTCCGCAGCAACAGCGGTGCTTGTCGGCGGGGTGCTCGCGACGGGCTTGTCAGCACTTGCGGCTTCTGCCGAAGCCTTTGCCTGCGTGGCGGAGCTGCTTTCAGTTGTCGGCTTCTGCGCGGGCTTCGCGGCCTGTGCCGCAGAAGGAGCCGCTGTTTCCTGCACCTTGCGTGCACTTTCGGGCGCCGTTTCAGTGGTCGAGGTTGCAGCGGTTTGCTCGGACGCCGTTACCGGTGTCGTGTCTGCGACTCTGGTTGCAACCTCGCCATCAGCTGCTTGAGCAGGGCTGGTGCGGTCAGTTTCCGGCTCCTTCTCAGTCGCAGGGGTACGGCTGGTCTGTTCGCCACGTGTGTCACGCTCGCCCCGTTCGCCACGGTTACGACCGCGGCGATTGCGGCCACGACGCTTTTCACCCTCGGCGCTAGCCTGTTCCGGCCGTTCGTTGGCTGGTGCTGCTGGCGTTGCGACTGCCGTGGCGGCCACAGCTTCGGCTTGCTCACGGACCGGAGGTTGCTCTACGTCACGCACACGATCTCCATCGCGTGGGCGGCGTGGGCGGCGGAACTCCTCGTTGACGACCTTGCTTTCGCTTGCTGCTGAGGTCCCGCGCTGGCCTGCTTGGGGCGCGGCTTGTCCACGGTTGTCACCCCGATTGTCACCACGCGGTGCGTTGCCCTGTCCGTCACGCTGACCCGCTGGGCGGCGTTCGGAACGATCCTGGCCACGCTCTGCGCGATCCTGGTTCCGTTCCGCGCGCTCCTGGGTGCGCTCTTGTTGGCGCTCCTGATTGCGTTCCTGCGCACGCCCCTGATTGCGGTCAAAATTGCGATCCTGACCGCGCTCCTGGTTCCGCTGGCCGCGCTCCTGCTGGCGATCCCCACGCTGTGTGCCGCCCTGTGCCGAGCCGCGAGCAGCATTGGCCTGCGGTTGATTTCTGGGCTGGTCGTGACGCTGCTTGTGGCGAGGCTGGCGCTCCTGACGTGCGGTGTCGCTGACAGGCTGGGAAGGAGCGCGTTGCTCGGCACCGAACAGGCCGGCAATCTTCTTGGACAGGCGCTTGAGCAGGCCAATTTCTTCCTTGGTAGGCGCTGCGCTGGCGGCTGCAGCGGCCGGAGCCGGCGCTGGCGTCAGTGGCGCAATGCTCTTAACGGCCGCTTCAGGACGCACGATCTCCTTAGGCGCCATGGCTTCATAAGTGTCATGCTCGTCGTGGGCAACCTGAAGCTGATAGCTGGCTTCATTGGCCGTGGCATTATCGTCCCGGATCCGTTGCACTTCGTAATGAGGAGTGTCGAAGTGCGGGTTGGGGATGATTACAACCTTGATCTGCTGGCGACGCTCGATTTCTGCAAGATGCTTACGCTTCTCGTTGAGCAGGAACGTAGCAACCGAGACGGGCAGAATCGCACGCACTTCGGCGGTCCGGTCCTTGAAGGCCTCTTCTTCAATCAGACGCATGATCGACAGGGCCAGTGATTCCACGCCGCGAATGGTGCCTTGGCCCTTACAACGGGGGCAGACCTCATTACGGGTTTCACCCAGCGAAGGACGCAGGCGCTGGCGGGACATTTCCATCAGGCCGAAACGGGAGATCTTGCCAACCTGTACACGTGCCCGATCCAGCTCCAGGGCTTTACGCAGGCGGTTCTCCACTTCACGCTGGTTCTTGGCCGGCGTCATGTCAATGAAGTCGATGACGATCAGGCCGCCGATGTCGCGCAGGCGGAGCTGGCGTGCAACTTCGTCCGCTGCTTCCAGGTTGGTCTGCAGCGCAGTCTCTTCGATGTCGCCGCCTTTGGTCGCGCGGGCAGAGTTAATGTCGATGGAGACCAGTGCTTCGGTGTGGTCGATAACAATGGCGCCGCCAGATGGAAGTTTGACCTCCCGCTGGAATGCGGTTTCGATCTGGGTTTCGATCTGATAGCGGTTGAAGAGGGGGATGTCATCCTGATACAGCTTGATGCGGCTCTCGAAGGCCGGCATCACTGCCTGGGTGAAGCTGCGGGCGTCTTCAAAGACGTCCGGCGCGTCGATCAGAACCTCGCCAATGTCCTGGCGCAGGTAGTCGCGCATGGCGCGAATCACGACATTGCTTTCCTGGAAGATCAAGAAGGGTGCGCGACGTGATTCCGCGGCACTGACGATGGATTCCCAGAACTGGATCAGGTAGTTCAGGTCCCACTGCAGCTCTTCGCTGGTACGGCCGACGCCTGCGGTACGGATGATAATGCCCATCTCGTCCGGCACTTCGACGCCTGCCAGTGCTTCGCGCAGCTGGTTACGGTCGTCACCGTCGATACGGCGGGAGATGCCGCCCGCCTTGGGGTTGTTCGGCATGAGAACCAGATAGCGGCCGGCGAGGCTGATGAACGTCGTCAGAGCTGCGCCCTTGTTACCACGCTCTTCCTTGTCGACCTGCACAATGACTTCGCGACCTTCTTCGATCAGTTCCTTGATATTGGGGCGGCCGCCGCTTTGCTTGGCGTTCGGGCGGAAGTACTCTTTGGCGATTTCCTTCAGGGGCAGAAAGCCGTGGCGCTCTGCGCCAAAATCGACAAATGCGGCTTCAAGACTGGGTTCAACGCGGGTGATTCGTCCCTTATAGATGTTCGCCTTTTTCTGTTCACGAGTGCCGGACTCAATGTCCAGGTCGTACAGGCGTTGTCCATCGACGAGTGCGACACGCAACTCTTCGGGTTGAGTTGCGTTAATAAGCATTCTTTTCATGTAAGTCTCGGTTATCCCGCTCAGGGGCATGAGGCAGATTACCGAGGTAAAACAGTTGCTGGACAGAATCCAGCCGCAATTACAGTAGATTCAGTTCAATGCCGAACGCACGCGCGAGTGCTGAAGCTTCAGCAACTGGCGCGCCTGTCAGTGAGAAAACGTTCCGAGAATTTTGTCTGGCAAGTTGTCATTCCTGTTTGCATAAGAGGGATACATGACTCCTTGATGGATTGTTTCGCGAAATTCCGTGGAAACGTCCTACTTATTCGACCGATCTGATCTTACTTCCGGTTGCTCGTGTCATGCCTGATGTAGAGCGGCAGGGAGACGGGCAACGTGCTAAACCGTTTTTCCTCGGTATCACTGCGCCATGCGCATTAATACTCTTGAATTTGTGTGCATCTTCGCCTGCCAAACCCAGCCGTGGCATCTTGACCTTGCTTCATCGGTGTGGCCCTGGTTACGGGTGCCATCCGGTCTGCCAAATGTATTCATGCTGGGATATACTTGGCCCTTCGGTTCGCCTATTGCCAGCCGTTCCACGCTTTCTTAAACGGGCCGCTGGTATAGCTTGAGAACCACAAGTTGCGCCTTCGCAATATAACAGTAAACCCAGTCGCCATCAAACTCCTCGGTACGGGCGTTTTAGTTATCTATGCAGTCAATCGATTCGGCGACCCACGCCCAAGTTAAAATCATACAGATCGACGTCGAGTCAGCAGGACAGCGGCTTGATAATTTCCTGGTGACGTTCCTGAAAGGGGTCCCAAAGAGCCGGATTTATCGCATCATCCGCAAGGGCGAAGTGCGGGTGAATCGGGCGCGTAGCAAGCCTGAGTATAAACTGGAGGCGGGTGACGAGATTCGGGTGCCGCCCGTCCGCGTCGCCGAACGTGAGTCGGCGGTGCCAGCGGCGTCATCCAACCGGCTGCAGCAGATCGAGGCGGCAATCCTCTATGAAGACGCGCGTTTGCTGGTGGTGAACAAGCCGCCGGGCGTGGCGGTGCATGGCGGTAGCGGCATATCCTATGGTTTGATCGAAGCCTTGCGGGTGCTGCGCCCGGACCAGCGTTTTCTTGAATTGGTGCATCGCCTCGATCGCGATACCTCGGGTGTGATTCTGGTGGCGAAGAAACGCAGTGTGCTGCGTGCGCTGCATGACGATCTACGGTCCCGGCAAATGGAGAAGGTTTACTGGGCGCTGGTCGCCGGCGCATGGCCGGCTAAGCTGAAGAAGGTGGATGCGCCGCTTGCCAAGAATGAACTGAAATCGGGCGAGCGAATCGTTAAGGTTGACGCGGGCGGCAAGGCGTCTGTCACGGAGTTTCGGGTGCTGAAGCGCTTGCAGGATTTCACCTGGGTTGAGGCGCGCCCGCTCACGGGGCGGACGCATCAGATTCGGGTGCACGCGCAGCAGGCCGGTTTTCCGATCCTGGGTGACGACAAATACGGCTTCGATGAGGTTAACAAGCAGTTGCGGAAGGAAGGCTTCAAGCGCCTGTGCCTGCATGCGGCGCGGTTGAAGATTCAGTTGCCTGAGGATGAACATCCGTTGGTGTTCGAGGCGCCGCTGGATGCCGAAATGAGCCGTTTGATTCAGCAGTATGACGTGAAATCATGAAATACGATGTCTTGATTTTCGATTGGGATGGAACCCTGCTTAACTCCGCCGATCATATTGCGCTCTGTATGCAGGCGGCATTTTCCGACCTGGGTATGAAGCCGCCAAGTCTTGAGGCAGCTAAAAATATCATTGGGCTCGGCATGGTTGAGGCACTGCAGAAGCTGGACCCGAGCCTGGATGGAGAGCAAATTCTTCGCCTTCGGGAGCGCTACTCGGAGCACTTCTTTCATATTCCGCCAACGCGCGACGACCTCTTTGATGGGGTTATGGATATGTTGGATGAGGCGGCAAGTCGCGGCTATAAACTGGCCATCGCGACAGGTAAAAGCCGCCCGGGGATGGATATCGTGCTGCGTCAGCTGGAAATGGAGCGCCATTTTCACGTGGTGCGTTGTGCCGATGAGACTAGATCCAAGCCGCATCCGAAAATGCTGGCGGAGATTTTGACGGAAGTCGGTCTGCCTCCAGAGCGCGCCATTATGATTGGCGACACCGAATACGATATGTTGATGGCGCGCAATATCGGCATGGACCGCCTGGCAGTTTCCTATGGCGTTCATAGTCGCGACCGGTTACTGAGTCATGAGCCGATCGGGTGTATTGATACCATGCGGGATCTGCACGGGCTTCTTTGATTAAGGCAGAATTCGACGGAGCCGCCTTCGATGAGGTAGCGCTCGGATCGTTGTGGTGAATGACTGGGCTGGTAAGAGAGCGCTTGCAGTGTGGCAGGCTGTCATCTGGCCAGGTCTCAATATCTGGAATTAACAATACGTAGGTCACATGGATAACGAATCACAAGCGACTGCACCGACTCCCTCCAATAGCGCTCCGGCTCCTTCTAATCGGGAGTGGAAACTGATCGAAAAACTCCTGGCTTCGGCCACCATTGAACAACGACGCACGCGGCGCTGGGGTATCTTCTTCAAGGCGCTAACGTTCCTTTATCTGTTCGTGCTGCTGATTTTCATGACGGCTGGCTTTGGCAGTCGCGTGGCGGAGGTGGCGGAGCCGCATACCGCGCTGATTGATGTGAAGGGTGTTATCGCTGCCGACGAATATGCCAGTGCGGACTCGTTGGTCACGGGCCTGCGTGCGGCTTTCGAAAGCGAGAATGTCAAAGGTGTTGTGTTGCGGATTAACAGCCCGGGCGGAAGTCCTGTTCAATCAGGCTACGTTTATGATGAGATCAAGCGCCTGCGTGCTGAGCGTCCTGATATCAAAGTGTATGCCGTCATTGCCGACCTTGGTGCCTCCGGAGCCTATTACATTGCGGCAGCGGCTGATGAAATCTATGCCGACAAGTCCAGTC